>JACRMO010000269.1 GCA_016214925.1 Gammaproteobacteria bacterium | reverse complement strand
ATTCACGGCGCTTGCGCGCGACGTCGGTGGCTTCGTTTTTCACCGCCTCGCCGAGGCTGGCCAGGTCGGTCTTCAGGCGCTGCAATGACTGTTCGGCGCCGCCGACGCAATCCATCGCCGCGCCGCGCTCGGCGGCGATCCGGTCCGACCAGCCCTTGAGTTGATCTTCGGTGAAATCACCTTTGGTCAGCTGCTTGTCGATATCGCGCAGGCCGTCGGTGAGCGTCTCCAGCGGCGTTTTTTCGGGCGCCGGTTCAGCGGCGTGGCCACCGATCGGCAGCAGTAGCCCAGCGAATAGACAGAGTAGAGTGAGCCAGCGCGGGGCCGGCGTGCGGGGCGCGGAAGGGTGTGTCGGCAGAGCAACGGGCATCAGCGGTACCGGGCAGTCACAAACAAGTGTGCAAGATTAAACCATTCGGGCCGTGGCGTCGCCGGGCGGTTCGCCCGTCTTGATGTGTAGCGCCGAATTATCTGGCGGGTAGGCAATCGCCAGGGCGTCGCTGCAGGTGGCGTAGAGGATGGCATTTTTACCCTGAAGCTTGACCTGATACATCAGTTGATCGGCCACGCGCAGCATCGCCCCGACGGAATCCGGCGCCTCTGCGCAGGTCAGCACGCCGATGCTCAGTGTGACGGGCCAGGACTGTGCGTCCATGTCTTCCTGAGTCAGCCGACGGATCTTATCGACCACCGCTCGTGCGGCATCGCTGTCGGTCTCCGGGAGCAGAAAGGCGAACTCGTCACCGCCTAGGCGGGCGATGCTGTCGGTTGCACGCAGGTTCTGGCGGGCGATCTCCACGATATGGCATAACACCTCATCGCCCACGGCATGACCAAAGCTGTCGTTGATCGCCTTGAAGTCGTCCACATCGAAATAGGTGATGGTGAAGGGTCGGGCGTGGCGTTTGGCACGTTGGATTTCCGCACTGGCGATTTCATAAAGGGCGCGGCGGTTCAGTGCGCCGGTGAGGAAATCCGTGCGCGAGGCGGCACGTTCGCGGTCGAGGAGTAAGCGCTGCCGCGCGACCAGGAAGGCGACAATCAGGAAGAAGGTCAGCTTACTGCCAAAATCGCCATAGGATTCGAACCAATGGTTCTTGATCATGTCGACGGTCTTGTCGGAGGCATACCAGACCAGTGCGCTGGGTACGGCGATGAGGGCGCCCACATCGCGACCTGCGAACCAGGCGACAAAAGCGATGGGCACAAGATAAAACAGCGTGAGTGAGATTTCGTTGCCCAATCCGGAATCGATCAGGCCTATCAACGCGCTGAAGACCAAGCCTATAACGATAATGGTGCGTGCACTCAGCCGATAGCAATACTCTGCGAGCTTAACCGTCAATCTCATGGCAAATACCTCAGTGTGCATTTGCGGAGGTGGCGTTGACGTGCAGCCGGTGAGGGGTTGTTGATGCGTCGCGGGAATGTCGATGCGGCGTAGCCGCGCCAGACATTCACGTTCTACCGGGCCCGGGATATGGGCAGAGTCTAGCAGATGCGGGGTATGGGCGCTGTGACGTGGTGGAATCTGGCACTCCAACTGTGATGCTTGTCGGATTTCGGAGGCGAGGTTTAGAGCGTTTCGAATTTATGCCCAGCCGGTATGTTTGTCGATCCAGCGGATGCACAGCCAATACCACAAAGAACATGGGAACATAATTGCTACCCAACTCCAGTCCACCCATTGCACCCATTGGTAGTAGGCCAGGGGGATACAGGCAACACTGAAGGCGAAGCAACTCCAGAACAGAATCAGCGCACCTTTGCGCGTATTGATACTGCTGAGACCCAGGAAGACCCAGAGTGGCATGTCGGGTGAGCGTTGCATAATGGCGAACTCGTGATTGTTGTAATGGGCCGCGTGGGGAGGCGGCGCGATTAGTCTGCCATGGTTCGGAAGGGATTGGCTATATAACCGAAGGACCATTTTTCAAACTTGCACGAGACTTACATTGTCGCGGTTGTGTGCTGTGGATTTATCGGTCGCGTTCCATCACGACTAGATAGGCCTCGCGGCTGGAAACCAGCAACATGCGACGGATTTCCTTTTCCATGGTGACGACGCGCCAGCCTTCGGCGGCGTGGCTATTGAGAAATTCACTGAAGTTGTCCGGGTCGACTTTGGATTCACCCAGAAACAGCGAACCGAGCAGGCCTTCGCGATAGATGACGACTTTATATTCTTTCATGGGGCGGGTCCTGTGTCGTGCGGTTACTGAGATACGGTGAAATTCGGAGCGCTCTCCCAAGCCAGTATCGCGCGTTTGCGAACCGGGCCCCAGTGATAATCGCCGACCACGCCGGTCTCGCGTATCACCCGATGACATGGAACCAGGTAGGCCAACGGATTCTGCGCCACCGCAGTCCCCACGGCGCGGGCCGCGGACGGTTTTCCCAGTGCCGTGGCTAGGTGTCCGTAGCTGATAAGTGTGCCGGGTTGCACCTGCAGCAACGCCCGCCATACTTGCACTTGAAACGCCGTGCCACGGACGAGCGCACGCAAGGGAGGCTGCGAATGGGTTTCAGTGGAGCGTTCGAAAATCCGGGCGGTCAATTGCACCGCGCGTGTGTCGTCTCTATGCAAGCGTGCCTGTGGCCAATGTGCTTGAAGCATTATCCATTCCGCCGCGCCATCTTCAGAGTCTACGAAGGTGAGATGACAAATACCGCGCGGACTCTCGCCTACCAGGCACCGTCCGAAGGGTGTGTCGGCAAAACCGGCCGAGATTGTCCAACCCGCGCCGCCGGATTTAACTTCGCCGGGCGAGGCGGCTTCCAGATTTACACAGAGATCATGTAGGCGCCCCGGCCCGGAGAGTCCCGACCGCATGGCGACGTCCAGCACGCTATTGCCTTGAACCAGCAGTGTCTTCGCATGTGACAGCGTGAGACATTGCAGGAAATCCTTTGGCGTGATCCCCGCCCAGGATGAGAATAGGCGATGAAAATGAAACGGACTCAAGCCGACATAGTCCGCCAACATCGCCAAATCGGGCTGTGCTGTGTGGTGCTCATCCAGATAACGGATGACACGCGCGATGCGGTCGTAGTCATTCATGGGCACATTCTGCCGTTGCAGAGTGGATGCGGCCACCCGATTCTTGCGGTAATCGAAGGTCGTTTGCTTCGATCATGTTAACGAGGGTCAAAGGTGAGCATCCACTCGAGAATAATCCCTCTGCCAGTAACGCGCCGGAGTGGTTATGATCGCGCCATGCATGATCGCGCCACACACACCTATGCACTGCCGCGCCTACTGATCGGTGCGGTCTGCATTGCGTTTTCGCCTATCTTCGTCCGGCTGTCGGAAATCGGGCCGTTGGCCACAGCATTTTACCGGGTATATCTGGCGCTGCCGGTTCTGTGGTTGTTTGTGGCACATGATACCGAGCGGAATTTTCCGAGCGATGGAACGCGACCGCGGGATTGGTTGTATATGTTTCTGGCTGGTGTGCTGTTCGCGCTGGATTTGATCGCTTGGCACACTTCCATCATGTTGACCAGCGTGGCCAATGCCACGCTGCTAGCAAATTTTGCGCCGGTGTTCGTCACTATCGGCAGTTGGCTGCTGTTCAAGGAACGCTTCAGCGTGAAATTTCTGGTGGCCTTGGCATTGGGTATTGCGGGCGCAGCCACCCTGATGGGTGACAGCCTGCAACTCGATCATGCACACTTGGCCGGCGATGCCCTCGGTCTGCTGACAGCGGTGTTCTACGGGGGATACATCTTGACGGTGAGTCGTCTACGCCGGCGCTTACCCACTTTTTTGGTGATGGCTGTCAGCGGTTTGGTGAGCGCATTGATGTTGCTACCGGTCGCAGTCTACGTCGAGACAGATATTCTTGCCTATACCGCTTACGGCTGGGCAATCCTGGCGGGGCTCGCTCTGATCTCACACACAGGCGGACAAGGCATGATCACTTTTTCGCTCGCTCACTTGCCGGCAGCCTTTTCATCACTGACGCTGTTGCTGCAACCGGTGATCGCTGCGTTTCTGGCATGGTGGTTGCTGGACGAATCGTTGCGCACCTGGCAGAGCGTGGGCGCGCTGATGGTGTTGTGGGCGATTGTATTGGCGCGGCTGGAGCGCGTTAGGCGGGATTGAAGCGATGTTTCGGCGCATGATAGCTTCTTCGTTCCAAGTACCCCGACCGCTACAGTCACGTTGAACTCTGCCATGTCACCCGTTATAAAATTACGGATAAGGCATCGTTTGTCATTGCTGAAATACATGGCCGGGGCCGCGGCCTACTGGATGCGTAGGAGAAAGGCTGGTACGGATGTCCGACGGTCATTGACTGCCACGCGGTTTTTGCATCGATTCGATTGAATCGATAGGCATTTCTGATCAACTGTTTACACCTGTCACGTCATCATGACGCGTTGGGTGCGGGCCCTTATTGCGCAATTTCAATGCTTGGGCTATATCTTGAAATGCGCAGTACACAAGCAGGTAGGTTAGTGGAGGCAGTATATCGTAGACAATAAAAACCGAGGGGGCACTGTGATGTCATTCCAGGTACAGGGGCAGGATTCAAACAGGATTAGGCTGTTGCGCTGGGTTACGCCGCCCGCAGGCATGGTCAATCCTACATTGCCGCACAACGATGGTTTAGTACTTCCCGCGGGCCGCATTCGCTATTTTTCTGAAAGCGAATGCAATGAGATCGTTCGGCTGCGCGAGCATTATTCATCCAAAACTGCGGGTACCGGCGACGGAGGTCAGAATGTTTCCTACCGGAATCGCAATACCGTCGTGGCCACCTTCTATTCGGACGAGCGTACGGCCTGGATCTTCGAGAGGCTGGAGTCTGCCATCGGCGATCTGATGAATCACTTCCGTTTCGAACTCGCGGGCTTTTTTGAAGGGGCGCAGTTATACGTATACCCTACGGGTGGGTTTCTCAACGCGCATATGGATATTGGCAAGGGATACCTGTCGACGCGCAAGCTTGGAATCACTGTGCAGCTTTCGGACCCCGCGAGTTACGACGGCGGGGAGTTGGAGTTCATCGATTCAACTCAGACTGTGCCGCGCGAGCGGGGCACGCTGGTGATTTTCCCCACCTATATGCTGCATCAGGTGCGTCCGGTGACGCGCGGACAACGGCTCTCGCTGGTTTCCTGGGTGCATGGACCGCCTTTCCGTTAACCGCACGCCGCGACGCCGATCCCGGATTCCCCGGTGGTCGGCGTCGCGAAAACGCATCCGCAAACGGAAAACAAAAAGCCCCTCCGAAGAGGGGCTTTATCAGCAATTCATGGGGACAGACTTAAGTCTGTCCCCATCGAGTACAGTTATTTCCCGGCAATTTTCTCCAACTGCTTTGCAGGAATAATCTGCCCATCCAGGCCCGATTCCTTGTAGGACTTGCCGTAGGCCACGCTCATCAATGTCGAGTAGTACACCGTCGGCATCTTGAACTTGGTGCCGTACTTGGCGTTGATCTGGTCCTGATAGACCTCGACGTTCATCTGGCAGACCGGGCAGGGCGTGACGATCATGTCGGCGCCGTTGTCGTAGGCGGATTCAATGATGTCCTTGATCAGCGCCTGGCTCTTTTCCGGTTCGGAGAAGGCGAGCGCGCCGCCGCAGCAGGAGACTTTCTTCTCGTAGGTCTCGCAGGCCTCGGCGCCCATCGTCGTGATGAGCTTGTCGAGATACTTCGGATTTTCGAAGGACTCGCCGGCGATGCCGAACGGGCGGTTGGTCTGACAGCCGACGTAGCCGGCGATCTTCATGCCTTCCAACGGCTTTTTCACATGCTTGCCGAGTTCGTCGTAACCGAAGTCCTCGATCAGCACTTCGACCATGTGACGGATCTTCTTGTCGGCCTTCACGCGCAGACCGGCCTCGGCCAGCGCCTTGTTGGTCTCGGCCATCAGATCGCCGTCGTCGTGCAGACGCTCCTGGGTCTCCTTGGTGGCGAGCCAGCAGGCGGCACAGGTAGCAACGATGTCCTGATTCGGATGCGCCTGTTCCGACAGCGCCATGTTGCGCGCCGACAGCGCCAGACGCGGCAGCTCACCGCCGCCGGCGTAGCCGATGGACGCGGAGCAACAGTTCCAGTCCGGGATCTCGTTCAACTCGATGTCGAGCACATCGCACATCGCGTTGACGGACACCTGATAGTTGGACGCCGAGGCCGCCTTCTGCGAAGAACAGCCGGGGTAGAACGAATAGGATTTCTTAGCCATGTGAATTTCTCTCCTCAGGCGCCGGCTTTGCCAATCTTGGCGTCTTCGATTTCCTGGGCCTTGGCCAGGATGGCGTGCAGGCCCTTGGCGTCTTTGCAGCCATGACCGCCCAGCAGTTCCAGGGGCGTCATGCGCTTGGTCTTCAACATGCCCAGACCGATGTCCTTCATCTTCAGCGCGGTCTTCACGCCCTCGCCGAAGCCGTTCATGAAGTACAGTTGCAAGCCGAGCTTCAGCTCATTGACGCGGCCGGTCTTGGTCAGGTTGTTCCAGAACAGCTGCGCGAACTTGGCGGTCTGCTGCTGTTGCGGAGCGACGCCCAGGCGTTTCGCGTAAGTGGCCAGGCCGTGCATGATGTGGGTGATCGGCAGGCCGCGCGGGCAACGGGCGATGCAGTTGTAGCAGGAGGTACACATCCACATCGAGTCCGATTGCAGCACTGCATCGCGCTTGTTGGCGCGGATCAGCATGAAGATCTCCTGCGGCGGATGTTCCCAGTGCGGGCCGAGCGGGCAGGAACCCGAGCACACGCCGCACTGCATGCACATCTTGACCCAATCGCCTTCCTCGACGTTCGCTTCGACTTCCTTAAGGAAGTTGCCGCCGAACTTCTCGACCATCTGTTGGTTGTAATTGCTCATTGCTGGGCTCCTAGAACTTGAACGGGCTCATGCCGACGCGCTCGATGGTCGCGGCCATATCGTTGATTAACTCGGGCGCGCGCTTGATGTCGGTGATGGCGACTTCATAGGTCGCGACGCGCTCGGGTTCGAGATTGAGCGTCTTGAGCGTGTCGTCGATCTTGCTCATGCGCACATGCGCGAGCTCCGATCCCTTCACGAAGTGACACTGATAATTCTCGCCCTTCTGGCAGCCCATCAGCACCGCGCCATCGTAGCCGGAGTTCAATGCGTCGGTGATCCAGATGGTGTTCACGCTGCCTAAGCAGCGCACCGGAATCACGCGGGTGAAGGCGCTGTACTGGAAGCCCTGCATGGCGGCCATGTCGAGCGCCGGATAGGCGTCGTTCTCGCAGGCCAGCACCAGGATGCGCGGCTTCTCGGAGAACTCGTCGGGGATGTCGACGGCCTTCAACTGTTGACCGACGGTGTCGACCGAGTAGTTCTCGAAGGAGATCACGCGCACCGGGCAGGCGCCCATGCAGGTGCCGCAGCGGCGGCAGCGCGATTCGTTGAACACCGGGAAGCGCCGTTCGTCTTCGTCGATGGCGCCGAACGGGCATTCCACGGTGCAGCGTTTGCACTGCGTGCAGCCTTCCTTGCGGAACGACGGATAAGACAAGTCGCCGGAGCGCGGATGCGCGGCGCGACCGAGCTGCGCGTTCTCCATGGACTGAATAGCCTTCAGTGTGGCGCCGGTGGCGTCTTCGATCGCCTGCGGAATATCCATCGGACGACGCACCGGACCGCAGGTGTAGATGCCGGTGCGGCGCGTCTCGTAGGGGAAGCAGATGAAGTGTGAGTCGTTGAAGCCGTGCTTGAGGTGCGGCAGGTCTTTGCCTTGACGATAGTTCATGTTGAGGATGGAGTCGGCATTCACCTTCCATTCACCCGGTTCGTCCTGCTTCACAACATCGATGTCGACACCGGCGTTGGCAACCTGACCGGTGGCGAGCACGACCAAGTCGGCGTCTTCGCTGATGTCTTCGTTCAGGATGAGATCCTTGAACTTCACCTTGAGGCTGGCACCGGCCGGCGATACATCGCTGACCACGCCCTTGCGGAAGGTCACGCCCTTTTCCTGGCCGCTGCGGTAGAAGTCCTCGCCGGGCGCGCCGGGAGTACGCAGATCGGTGAACAGGATGGTCGTTTCGATATCCGGGTTCTGATCGCGGAAGTACATCGCCTGCTTGATGGACGTCGAGCAGCAATGGCCGGAGCAGTAGTTCAGATGGCCTTCCTTGTCGCTGCGTTGACCGGCGCATTGCACGAACACGACCTTCTTGATCTCTTTGCCATCGGACGGGCGCTTGATGGCGCCGCCGTTGGCCGCCTTCGCGAGTTTTTCCAGACCCATCTGATCGACCACGTCGGCGGACTTGCCGGCGCCGAGTTCGGGCGGTGATGGTGCAGTTGAGCTTCACGCTGATCTTGGAATTGGCCTCGATCGCCGCGATCATCGCCGCGACGCCGGTATCCATCGGTTCGGCGTAGGGGCTGCGGTCCGGGATGCGCTTGTAGAAGTTGGCCGCGGCGCCGCCCAGCGCGCCGGTCTTCTCCACCAGCGTCACCGGATAGCCGGCCTTGGCCGCTTCGAGCGCCGCAGTCATGCCGGACATGCCGCCACCGACCACCAGCAGGTGATTGTTGCTGCCCTTTTCCTGCGCGGACGCCGGCGGGGTCATGTACTTGGCCTCGGCACAGCCCATGCGCACGTAGTCGGCCGCCATTTCCTCGGTGAGTTCTCGCGCTTCGTCGGTGTCCGGGCGCACCCAGATCACGCCTTCGCGCAGATTCACGCGGCTCAGAGTGACCTCGCCGTCGAAGTTGAACGCCTCGGTCTTGGCACGGCGCGAACAGGCGGCGATGACGACGCGGTTGACGCCGTCGTTGCTGATGTCGTTCTGGATCATCTCGACGCCGGCGGCGGAGCACAGGAAGTCATGCTCTTTGGCGACGCCGGCCTTGCCTTCACGGCTGGCGATGTTGACGAGCTGCTTGGTATCCAGGCGTTCGCCGAGTCCGCAGCCCTTACAGATATATGCACCGATCTTCATGTCTGCCACGGTTTAACCCTCCATCCCGGCAACTCGATTGACCACCTGGATGGCGCGCAACGCGCTGGCGGTGGCGCTTTGCACCGCACGGTTAACATCCAGGGCGTCGGAGGAACAGCCGGCGGCGAAGAACCCACCATTGGCCGCGTCTTGTTCGACGAAACCCTCTTGATTGATCTTCACCGCCAGCGGGAAGCCATCCTTCGATACGCTCGGCTCCATGCCAACGGCCAGCACGCACAGATCGTGCGCATTGCTGTAGCGGTGATAGCCTTCGGTGTCCACACCGTGCAGGACCGGGTTGCCGTCCTTGTCCTGGGTGATGGAAGCGACCTTGGACTTGGTGAAGGTGACGTTGGTGTCGGCCTGCACCTTCTGATAGAAGTCGTCGATGCGGTCGATGGCGCGGATGTCGATGTAGTAGACGGTCGACTTAAAGTCGTCGTTGTACTTCTCGCGCATATAGGTGGTCTGCTTCAGCGTGGCCATGCAGCAGATACGCGAGCAGTGGGCCAGATGGTTCTTGTCGCGCGAGCCGGCGCACTGGATGAAGGCGACATTCTTGGCCTCTTTACCATCCGAGGGGCGCACCAGCCTGCCGCCGGTCGGGCCGAACGGATCGGCCATGCGCTCGAATTCGACGCTGGTAATGACGTTCTTGTAGCGATCGTAGCCGTAGGGCTGGATCTTGGCGGCATCATACGGACGCCAGCCGGTGGCCCAGATGATGGCGCCGACGGTGATCTGCGTTTCAGCAGGCTGCATGTCCAGATCGATCGCGTTGTACTTGCACGCGGCCTTGGCCTTGTCGGCATCCGGGGTGCCGATGATGCGCGCGTCCAGCACATAGCGCTGCGGGTAGGCCATCGGGTGATTCAGGTAGGCGCCCTTGCGCTTGCCCAGGCCATAGTTGTATTCGGAATCGAACTCGGCCTCGACGGCCTTGCCGCACTCGCCGCAGGCGGTGCAGTTCTCGTTCACATAGCGCGGCGTGGTCTTGAGGGTGACGCTGTAGTTGCCGGTGTCGCCCGTGACCTGGGTGACTTCGGTCATCGTCAGCAGACGCAGATTCTTGTTGGCCTTGAGTCGGCGCAGGTTGATTTCCAGACCGCAGGATGGAATGCACAGCTTCGGGAAGTACTTATAGAGCTGGCTGACACGACCGCCGACCGTGGCATTTTTCTCGACCAGGATCACCTGTTTGCCGCACTCGGCGGCCTCCAGGGCGGCGGTCAGGCCGCTGATTCCTCCGCCGACCACCAGGATAGTCTGGTTGGTTGCGATTACCTCCGACATGGGTGTTCCTCCGTTGCGGATACCTAAATCTAAAGAAAGCCACGCGGTCCTGGGTCAATACGCCCCGGAACGGCGACCTGAAATCTCGTCATACACCAGGGAGGAGCGTCCAGGCGGGTCGTCCCGCCGCGCAGCTGATACCGTGCGCGAACCGCGCCGTCGGTACCTTGTCCCGGGTCAATACACCTTTTATTTATATGGGCGCCATGCATGGGATTTGGGGCCCGCGGTGCCCGCCCTGAAGCGGCCCTAGAAGATACTCTCTCTCCCCAGGCGATACCACCGGCCATCGGTGGTGTTCTATATCGAAATTTCCGATAACGAAATAGAAAGGATGTATGACTTGCCGGGCCGATGCTGGTGCCATGCCTACGCATGCCGGATAATGCCGACCGTGTTTGCCGCGGGGTGGACGTTTCAATGGAAGCGGGTGTGATACGACAAGGATTACTGGCGGTATGCGCCCTGCTGCCCTGCTTGGCGCGGGCGGAAGTCGCCGCGGAATACCTCCAAGGGTATGCGCGCGCGGTCCTCGATCTGCAATTTCCCGGGCGCAATATCGAGGTGATAGCCGCGTATGACGACGGGCGCTTGGTGCTTGTCGACGGCAGTTGTGCCCCGGACGCGGAACGCCTGCCGGTCGAGACCGCCATCGAGGCGACGCAGCGGTTCGCGCATGTGGTTTGGCAGGCGGCGCCGCAATGTGGTTCAGCCGCTACCGCGCCCGCCGGGACACTCGCGCAAATACAACCGATGCAGAGTGATACACCTGCGGCGAAATCCGCGCAGGCGGAAGAGAGCGATAGCTCCATCGAAGCACTGCCCGTGGATGAACTGTTCAAGCCGCTGATCGCCGATCCGCGCCAGCCGCAATTCGCCATCAAGTACGATCGCTACGATGCCCGCGACGATTTCGATGCCGCCAGTGTTTCCTTCGGCGATTATTTCGGCTTCGCCAGTGGCTTGTTCGGCGAATACGGTGTCTCGCAAATCGGTCTGCAAGGCGCGGTATTCGCACTGTTCAATCTGGACGCGCCTTCCTACGATCTCGTGAATGCCGATTACTGGCTGGGCATTCCGCTGTCGGTGCGGCGTGGCCCGTTGTCCTATCTCACGCGCATCTATCATCAGAGCTCGCATCTGGGCGACGAATTTCTGATCGGCAATCCGGATATTCCACGCATCAATCTCAGTTACGAAGACTGGGAAACGCTGACGTCCTATGAATGGAAACTATGGCGTTTCTACGGCGGCGGCGGTGTCATTCTCAACAGCGAACCCAATCTGGATCCGTTGCATGTGCAAATGGGCGCGGAGTATCGACGTCCACAGGCTTTCCTCGGTTGGCAGTTCGTCGGCGCGGCCGACTGGCAGGCCAACCAGGAACAGAATTGGCAGGGCAGCGGTTCCTATCAAATGGGCTTTGCCATCGACGGACACGCCAACCGCGAAATCCGCTTCATGCTGGAACACTATCGAGGCTATTCGCCGAACGGGCAGTTCTACAACGAACGCCTGCGCTATACGGGGCTGGGTGTGTATTTCGATTTGTGATTGGGTTTTTTGCACACCACTGCACGTCATTGCACACCAAAGGGCGCGAAGACCGCAAAGAATTATTTTTTGAAATGGAAAAACTTTGCGTTCTTCGCGCCCTTTGGTGTGCATAAAGCCTTGCATCTACCCCCTCCCTCCACTCATATAATCGATTCCGCTACGTGTCTTGTGCGACGCGAGACGCGTAGGTTTGCCTGTGCCTGGGAGGCAGGCTATAGTTTGTGACAGATGGCCATAGGGATAGGACATAGGATGTCCGGTGGGCCGTCATTGAATAATCAAAACAATGATTCGGCAAGGAACGCATGCCGCATGCAACCGATACTGAACCGCATATCGATGCCGGGCTGTTAAGCTTGGTGCTCGTTGCGCGCTTCTTGGGTCTGCCGGCCGATGCCGCGCAGCTCAAGCACCGTTTCGCCAGGCCGGGCGAGGTGTTTGTAACAACCGAGTTGCTGCGCGCGGCGCGTCACCTGGGACTCAAGGCGCGCGAAATCACCGGCAGCTCCGAACGTCTCGCCAAGACCGCATTACCCGCCATCGCCCAACACAAGGACGGCCATTATTTCGTTCTGGCCAAAATAGACGGCGACAAGGTTCTCATTCAGGATCCCCTGGAATCCCGCCCCTTGGCTTTGCCGCGCGCACTCTTCGAAGAGGCGTGGTCCGGCAAGCTCATTCTGCTGACCCGCCGCGCGGTCCTGCTGAACGAGCACGCCAAGTTCGGTTTCAAGTGGTTCATCCCCGCCATCGTCAAATACCGCACGTTGTTCGCCGAGGTCTTATTGGCCTTGTTCTTCCTGCAACTGTTCGCGCTCATCTCGCCGCTGTTCTTCCAGGTGGTCATCGACAAGGTGTTGGTCCACAAGGGTCTGACCACCTTGGATGTGCTGGCCTTTGGTCTAATCGTGGTGTCGCTGTTCGAGGTGGTGCTGGGTGGGTTGCGCACTTATTTGTTTTCGCACACCACCAACCGCATCGACGTGCTGCTCGGCGCCAAACTCTTCGGCCATCTGCTGGCCTTGCCGCTGAGTTATTTCGGGGCGCGCCGGGTCGGCGATTCGGTCGCCCGCGTGCGCGAGCTGGAGAACGTGCGCAGTTTCATCACCGGGTCGGCGCTGACGCTGGTCATCGATCTGCTGTTCACGGGGGTGTTCCTCGCGGTGATGTACTACTACAGCCCGCTGCTGACCTGGATCGTTCTGGGTTCCATTCCTTGCTACGTGCTGTTGTCCATGATCGTCACGCCGATCCTGCGCGGGCGCGTGCATGAGAAATTCAATCGCAGCGCCGAGAATCAGGCCTTTCTGGTCGAATCAGTCAGCGGTGTCGAAACCCTCAAGGCCATGGCCGTCGAGCCGCAGATGCAACGGCGCTGGGAAGAGCAACTCGCCGGCTACGTGAACGCGAGCTTCAAGGCCAGCAATCTGGGCAATATCGCCAACCAGATCGCCGGGTTCATCAACAAGATTGTCGTCGTGCTGATCCTATGGGTCGGCGCCCGCGCCGTGATCGACGGCGACCTCAGTGTCGGCCAACTCATTGCCTTCAATATGCTGGCCGGGCGCGTGAGCGGTCCAGTGCTGCGTCTGGTCCAGCTGTGGCAGGACTTTCAACAGGCCGGTGTCTCGGTGCAGCGTCTGGGCGATATCCTCAATACGCCGACCGAGCCCAGCTACAACCAGAACCGCAGTTCGTTGCCGCAACTCAACGGCCGTATCAGCTTCGACCACGTCAGCTTCCGCTACCGCCCCGATGGTGCCGAAGTCTTGCGCGGCGTCAGCCTGGATATCCCGGCCGGCCAAGTCATCGGTGTGGTCGGGCGTTCCGGGTCCGGCAAGAGCACGCTCGCCAAACTGACGCAGCGCCTGTATGTCCCCGAAGCCGGACGTGTCCTGGTCGATGGGGTCGATTTGGCCATGGTCGATACCGCCTGGTTGCGCCATCGCGTCGGCGTGGTGTTGCAGGAGAATGTGTTGTTCAACCGCTCGGTGCGCGACAACATCGCGCTCAGCGACCCCGGCATGCCCATGGAGGCCATCGTCCAGGCCGCTCAACTCGCCGGTGCGCACGAGTTCATCCTGGAAATGCCTGAAGGTTACGACACCCTGGTCGGCGAACACGGCTCGACCCTATCCGGCGGGCAACGCCAGCGCTTGGCCATCGCCCGCGCGCTCGCCACCAACCCGCGCATCCTCATCCTCGACGAGGCCACCAGCGCGCTGGATTACGAATCCGAACGCATCATCCAGCAGAACATGCGCGCCATCTGCCAGGGCCGCACCGTCATTATCATCGCCCATCGCCTGTCCACCGTGCGCAACACCGACCGCATCGTCGTGCTCGAACGCGGCCAAGTGATCGAACAAGGCGCGCACGACGACCTGGTGAAAAAGGGTGGCCAGTACGCGCGCCTATGGGCACTGCAATCGGGGGAGGCGTCGGTAACTGTGGTGGGGTGATGGTTATTCACACCAAAGAGCGCAAAGGGCGCAAAGTTTTATAAAATAAATATACTTCGCGCCCTTTGCGCTCTTTGGTGTGCAAAACAAAACGATAAACAGCCAAGGAGTGGCTATGAATAAGGATCAATTGAATGCATTGTCCAACCGGGTAATTGGCGCGGCGCTCACCGTGCATAGAGAACTTGGGCCGGGGTTGTTGGAGTCTACATATGAGGCGTGCCTCTGGCATGAGTTGAATGCGCAGGGTATATCTGCAATACGCCAGGTGGCGCTGCCGGTTGTTTACAAAGGCATGGAAATTGACTGCGGGTACCGGGTCGATTTGTTCATAGAGGATGAGTTGATTATGGAACTCAAATCGGTGGAAACCTTGCAGCTGATCCACGAGGCGCAACTCGTAACATACCTCAAGTTGTCCGGTTCGCGACTCGGCCTACTGATCAACTTCAACGCAAAGGCCTTAAAGCACGGCATCCGCAGACTGGTAAACGGAATCGACCAGAAGAATCCTTTGCGCTCTTCGCGCCCTTCGGTGTGAACATGATTCGACACCAAAGCTCGCGAAGAACGCAAAGCACGATTGTTGTTGAAGAAAGACCCTTTACGCCCTTTGGTGTGAATGAAGAATGAGAACAGCCCACGAAATCGATTTTCTCCCCGCCGCCCTGGAAATCCAGGAACGCCCGCCGTCGCCCATCGGCCGGGCGATCCTCTGGTCGCTCGTGACGTTCTTTATCATCGCGCTGGTCTGGTCCATCGTAGGCCACATCGACATCGTCGCCACGGCGCAGGGCAAGATCATCCCCAGCGGCCATGTCAAAGTCATCCAGCCCGTGGAAATCGGCAGTGTGCGCGCCATCCATGTCGTCGAAGGCCAACAGGTCAAGGCGGGCGATGTGCTCATCGAACTCGACCCGACCGTGAACGCGGCCGATCGTGATCGTCTGACCAGCGAATACCAGACCGCACAATTGAACCGTGCCCGTCTCGCGGCGCTCGCCCAACAACTCACGGCGCAAGATGCAACCGAACCCACGGCGGCGGGCCGCGTGGAGTATCCCGAGATCGATGTTTCAGGAATATCGTCAGTCGATACGGCCGCACTGAGCCTGCAACGACACTTGCTGCGTACCCAATGGACCGAGTTCACCGCGCGTCTGGCCGCGCTGGACGCGGACCTCGCTAAACGCGCAGCCGAACTCGCTGGCGTCAAGGCGCAAGTCAGCAAACTGCAACAGACCCTGCCGCTCATCACCAAGCGCGCCGACGCGCTGAAAGGCTTGCTCGGCAAAAAGCTCGTGCCCGAAAACCAATGGCTGGAACTGGAACAGGAACGCATCGAACAGCAGCAGGATATGGAAAGCCACAAACAGCGCAGCCTCGAACTTAACGCCGCCATCGCCGAGGCCCGCCAACAGCGCAGCAGCACGCAGGCCGAGTTCACCGGCAAGGTCTACACCGACCTCGCCGAGGCTGAACGACAAACAGCCGGCCTCGAACAGGAACTCATCAAGGCCGAACAGCGCACCGGCCTTCAAACGCTTACCGCGCCCATCGCCGGTATCGTCCAGCAACTCGCCGTGCACACCGTCGGCGGCGTGGTCACACCCGCGCAGGAACTGCTCAAGATCGTCCCCCAGCAAGGCGAGCTGGAAATCGAAGCCTGGGTGTTGAACAAGGATATCGGTTTTGTGACCGAAGGCCAGATCGCCGAGATCAAGGTCGAGACCTTCCCCTTCACCCAATACGGCACCCTGGATGCCGAAGTGATTGATGTGTTCAGCGATGCCGTGACCGACGAACAGAAAGGGCTGATCTACGCCGCGCGGGTGTTGATGAAGGACACGACCATCCGGGTCGGCGACAAGC
>JACRMO010000262.1 GCA_016214925.1 Gammaproteobacteria bacterium | reverse complement strand
TAAGAGGCTGGTGTATAACATGAAGCGAATACTACTCACCCTATTGACCCCGCCCCTGGCCGCGTGCCGTTATGGTTGCGCCGGCTGTTGCGCGGCCCCGATCGGCGTGTTCTGGCTGACGGCGATCGTCAGCATCCTTTATGGTGCAATTTGGGGAGGACCCGCCGAAGGCACCGGCTGGCAAACCGTTCTGCTGGGTATCGGACTCTGGGCGCTGGCCGCGCTGTGGGCGACCCTGACCATCCGCGGAGCCGACCAGGACAAGTGCGCCGAGCGTACCAGTTCGCTGTGCAGCAAGATCCTGCCCAGCCTGGATGAAGCCGACCCGTTCGACGAAATCCGCAAGGCCCGCTGAACAATCCGTAGTCCGGAAACGACTGAGCCGCCCTCCAGACACGTTTAGATACGTTCCAGGGGCGGCTCAGTCATTCATGCTCAATATGTCTAACGGTGCTTGCCGCACCCTACCAGATAATCCTCACGGACGCTGATCCAGCTCCGCGCCTTCCTTCTTCACCGGCATCAGGTCCGCGCGCGAGACCCCCAGCCACATCACGATCGGGCTCGCCACCAGCACCGATGAATAGATGCCGAACAAAATGCCGATGGTCAGCGCCACGGCAAAATAGTGCAGGGTCTCGCCACCGAAGATCAGCATCGACAGCACCGCCAGCTGCGTGCAGCCATGGGTGATGATCGTGCGCGACATCGTGGCGGTGATGGCATTGTCGATGACCTGTGGCGTGGTGGCCGTGCGCATCTTGCGGAAGTTCTCGCGAATCCGGTCGAACACCACCACTGACTCGTTCACTGAATAACCGAGGATGGCCAGCACCGCCGCCAGCACGGTCAGCGAAAAGTCCCACTGAAAGAAGGCGAAGAAGCCCAGGATGATCACCACGTCGTGCATATTGGCGATGATCGCGGCCAAGCCGAACTTCCACTCGAAGCGCAGCCACAGATAGATCACGATGCCGAAACAAACCACCAGCAGCGCCAGCCCGCCGTTCTCCACCAATTCCTGACCGACCTGCGGGCCGACGAATTCGGTGCGCCGCAACTGGGCCTGCGGGTCACCCTCCTGGAGTTTTTGCATGACCTCCTCGGACAGCTTGGCACCGACCTCCTGGCCCTTCGCCGGCAGGCGGATCATGACATCCCGCGAAGTGCCGAAATTCTGCACGGTGACATCCTTGTAGCCGCCATCTTCCAGCAGCGCGCGGATCTTCTGCGGATCGGCGCCTTGCGCATAGTTGACCTCGAGCACCGTACCGCCGGTGAAATCCACGCCGAAGTTGAGCCCCTTGGTCGCCAGGAATACCACCGCGAGCAGGAACGTGATGAGCGAAATCACGTTGAACACCAGCGCGTGGCGCATGAACGGGATGTCTTTACGAATCTTGAAAAATTCCACTGGGTACTCCTTTCAAAGCCTGCGCGGCATCAATTCCAGCGCGTGTTGCCGATGGCCAGCCGTTCGACGCGGCGCCCGCCATACAGCAGATTGACCAGGGCGCGCGACACCATCACCCCGCTGAACATGGAGGTGAGGATACCGAGGCACAACACCACCGCGAACCCGCGCACCGAGCCGCTGCCGAACATGAACAAGGCAAAGCCCGCGATCAACGTCGTAATGTTCGAGTCGAGAATCGTGCCGAAGGCGCGTTCGTAACCGGAATGAATGCTCGCCTGCGGCGTATTGCCGTTGCGCAACTCTTCACGAATACGCTCGTTGATGAGTACGTTCGCATCGATCGCCATGCCGACGGTGAGCGCGATGGCCGCCATGCCCGGCAGCGTCAAAGTGGCTTGCAGCATAGACAGCAGCGCCACCAGCAGGATGACGTTGACGCCCAACGCGAGGACCGAAGTCACGCCGAAGGCAACGTAATAGATGATCATGAACACCGCGATCAGGGCGAAGCCGAGCCAGGTCGAATGGAAGCCGCGCTGAATATTCTCCGCGCCCAGGCTCGGGCCAACGGTGCGTTCCTCGATGATCTCGATGGGCGCGGCCAGCGCACCGGCGCGCAGCAACAGCGCAAGGTTGCGCGCCTCCTGCGGGCTGTCCAGACCCGTGATCTGGAAACGGCTGCCCAACTGATCGTTGATGCGCGCGATATTGATGACTTCCTTGACCTGCGTTTTCTGTTTGACCGGCTTGCCATCGACCTCGCGTGTGGTCACCTTGTTTTCGATGAACACCACGGCCATCAATTTGCCGATCGCGTCCTTGGTGGCATTGGCCATGACCCGGCCACCCTTGCTGTCCAGATTGATGAACACGGCCGCCTTGCCGCTGTCCTGCTCGAGTCCGGAGGACGCATCGGTGATGTAATCGCCGGTCAGAATCACGCGCCGTTGGAGCAGCACCGGTGCGCCGCTGCGCTCGTGATACAGCTCGCTGCCGGCCGGCACGCGATTGCTGGCCTCGGCATCGCCGGCATTGTGGCTCTCGTCGACCATGCGGAATTCCAGCGTCGCCGTCGCGCCGAGAATTTCCTTGGCGCGCGCCGTGTCCTGCACGCCGGGCAACTGCACCACCACACGGTTCACACCTTGCTGCTGAATGACCGGCTCGGCGACACCGAGTTCATTGACGCGGTTGCGCAGGGTGGTGATGTTCTGCTGCAAGGCGAAATCGCGGATCTCGCGCCGTTGCTGCTCGCCAATGCGCGCGGTCAACAGGAACTTGTCGACGTTCGCACCCACGCTGAACTCCAGTTTGTCGTATTCCTTGTCCAGCGCGGCCAGCGCTTGATCGCGATCCTCGGCGCTGCGGAATTGAGCGAGGATGCCGCCATCGCCGCGCGCGATCGTAATGTAGCGGATCGGCTGTTCGCGCTTGCGCAGAAAGTCGCGGAACTCGCCGACATAGCGTTCCTCGTTCTGGGTGACCGCGGCGTCCATGTCGACTTCCATGAGGAAGTGCATGCCGCCGCGCAGATCCAGTCCCAGATACATGGGGCGCGCGTTGATGCCCTGCAACCAGGCCGGCGCGGCGCTGGCCAGATTCAAGGCCACCACGTAGCGGTTGCCCAGCGCGGTCTGCACCTTGTCGGCGGCCTTGAGCTGCATCTCGGTGTCGGCGAAGCGAACCAAGAGGCGCTCTTCTTTCAGTTCGACTTCACCGTGTTTAATACCGGCATCGTCCAGGGCCTTGAGCACACGCGCTTGGACCGTCGCGTCGACCTGCTCGGCGCGCGTCGCCGAAACCTGCAACGCCGGAGCCTCGCCGTACAGGTTCGGCAACGCATACACAGCGCCGGCCAGCAGGATCAGCGCGATCAAAATGTATTTCCACACTGGGTACTGATTGATCATCCGAATTCAGTCCTTACTTTTGCTTATGCTCCGTCATTCCCGCGGAAGCGGGAATCCAGAAGCGCGGAGAACTGGATTCCGGCATGCGCCGGAATGACGAATTGATTAATGCTTTCTTAGAGTTCTTTAACCGAGTCCTTGGGCATCAGCGCCGCGACCGCGGCACGCTGTACTTTCACTTCGACACCGTCGGCCACCGCGAGCTTGACGAAGTTCTCGCCCAGATCGGTGATACGCCCGAGCAGACCGCCGTTGGTGACCACGTAGTCGCCTTTCTTCAGCGTCTCGATCATGCCCTTGTGCTCTTTGGCGCGTTTCTGCTGCGGCCGGATGAGCAGGAAATAGAACACCGCGAAAATGAGCACCAGCGGCAGAAAACTCATGATCGGATCGGGTTGCTGCGCGGCGGCTGGGGCATCGGCGGCCCAAGCTTGGGAGATGAAGAAGCTCATAGTCGGTTCCTTGCTCGGTCTCGAACGGGGTGCCGGCCCGTGCCGGCAAAACGGCCGGT
>JACRMO010000261.1 GCA_016214925.1 Gammaproteobacteria bacterium | reverse complement strand
GGACAACTCACCGCACTACATGTCCAGTATGTTGTACCTTGAGGCTAAACTGCGGCAGACCGTCCCGACGGATTCCGCGATCGCACTCGGGCATCGGGGGGCGATGGATACGCTTCCGTTCCAGCTGGAGCCGACGCGGCGCGTATTGCAGCAGGTCCGTCCGCGCTTTCTGATCGCCGATGCCGTAGGGTTGGGTAAGACCCTCGAAGCAGGTGTCCTGGTGTCGGAGCTGATCCGACGCGGGAAGGGTCGACGCATCCTGGTGGTCACTACGAAGAGCATGATGCAGCAGTTCCAGAAGGAATTCTGGACGCGTTTTTCGATACCGCTGACGCGGCTGGACTCAGCCGGCATTCAACGCATCCGCCGTCATCTACCGGCCAACCACAACCCGTTCCATTATTACGACCGAACCATCATCTCAGTCGATACGCTCAAGCGAGACAGTGAATACCGGCATTACCTTGAGGCGGCCCATTGGGACATCATCTTGATCGACGAGGCGCATAACGTTTCGTACAAAGGCAATCGCACTCTTAGCAACAAACTGGCGACACTCCTGGCGCATCGATCGGACGCACTGATCCAACTTACCGCCACACCACACAACGGCAATAAGGAAAGTTTCGCCAGCCTGATGCGCATGCTCGATCCAACCGTGCTGCCGCGCAAATCGGATTACACCAAGGAGGATGTCGAACACCTGTTCACGCGCCGCTTCAAGCGTGATGTGCGCGACGAGATCCGCCAGGAATTCCCGGAGCGGCAGGTGTTCCGCTTCCGGGCGAAACCAAGTGCCGCCGAAGAGAAAGCCTTTGCCCGTCTCGCGGAGCTGAACCTCACCATCGACAAGAACCGGCGTACCGGTGCCGAGATGTTGTTCCGGACTCTTCTGGAGAAATCCCTGCTGTCATCCCCGGCAGCCTGCGCCCAGACCGTCCGTGAGCGCATGAAGCGGCTGAGCAGCAAAGATTCCGCGCACCCCGATCTGGCCGAGCTTGATGAGCTACTCAAGGCTGTCGAGGCGATTAAGCCGGAGGACGTCAGTAAGTTGAATGAGCTGGTCAGTCGTCTGAAGTCTGACCCAGTGTGGCGCTGGACTTCTGACAATGCCTCTGATCGCTTGGTGATCTTCACGGAGCGCATCGAGACGCTGAATTTCTTGAAGGACAACCTGCCTAAACGACTCGGACTCAAGGACAACGCCGTTGCTATTCTGCATGGCCAGTTGCCGGACACGACTATTCAAGACACCGTCGAGAACTTCGGTAAGACCAATTCGCCACTGCGTCTGTTGATCGCCTCCGATGTCGCCTCGGAAGGTCTCAACCTGCATTTCCAATCACACCGACTGGTGCACTTCGACATACCTTGGTCACTGATGGTGTTCCAGCAACGCAATGGCCGTGTCGACCGTTATGGTCAAACGGAAACCCCGCTCATTGCTTATCTGCTGAACGAGACCACGAACCCAAAGATCAAGGGTGACCTGCGAATCCTTGAGATTCTCACTGAGAAGGACGAGCAGGCCGCGAAGAACATCGGCGACCCGTCTATCTTCATGGGCCTCTACGACGAGGATGCCGAAACCCAGCGTGTAGCGCAGGCACTTGAATCCGGTGAATCACCGGAGTCCTTCGATGCCACCCTGACGGTCCCAGAAGGCGGGCTCGATTGGTTGGATGCGCTCATGGGGGGCAGTGACCAACCTGCGCCGCCGGTTGCCGAGACCCGCTCGGCGCTGTCACTGTTTGGCAGTGACTTCGACTATGTCCGCCGGGGTCTCGAATACCTGCATACCCATGACCGGCTCGCACACCAGCCCAAGGCCGATGAACGGCAGCAGACCATCGAACTGCAACCCGACGATGATCTCGACCGTTTCCTCAAACAGCAGTTGTCGGCCGAGATGCGCCCGACCGATCACGTCTATGCCCTGAGCGCCAATATCGAAGTGGTGAAGCAGGCCATCAAAGAAGCGCGCGACGGCGACGACTGGCCTGCCATCCATTATCTGTGGCCGTTGCATCCATTAGTGCAGTGGCTGGATTTCAAGATGCTGTCGCTGGTCGGCCGTCAGCGCGCACCGGTCATCCGCGTGCCGCGTGGTATCACCGATGGCGAAACGTTGGTGTTGGTCTCCGCCCAGATCCCGAACCGGCGCGGCCAGATCGTGCTCAACGACTGGTTCGCCGTGCGTGTGGATGCTCAAGGAAAAGTGCCAGGTGTCCTGACCTTCGACGAGTTGGTCAACCAGACGGGACTGGGCCGTGAGGACTTCGCGAACGCCGGCAAGCCCTTTGACACCTCAAGCCTGCAAGCCCTGCTGCCACCGGCGCTGGAGTATGCCAGCCGGCGCATGGCCGATGCCCAGAAGACCTTCAGTGCCGAGATGCGCCAACGGGCGGATGCGGAGCTTTCCCGTCTGGAAAAACTGCGTGGCCAGCACCACCAGCAATTGGAATTGGACTTCAAGGCCAGCGACGACACGCTCGGTAAGACCCGCACCACTAAGCAGGAGCAGCGAGCAAGGGAGATCGACACCTTGTTCGACGAATACAAGCACTGGATCGGCCAAACACTGGAACTCGATTCCCGTGCGCATTTGGGCGTGGCTGCTGTGCTAGTCCCGTCTGCATAAAGTTAATTCGGCTTGAATGTAAAGGCAGATAACAAAATGCTACCAAAAGCTAAGTTTTACCTGGCTAAAAATCATAAAGAGCATATTGATATCGCTGCTTATCCAGCATTTTCTCTTGTCGTGGATAATTGGGATGATTTTGGAACTAGGTGTCAATATTATCTGTATTTCCATGATAATCAGCGTGTACGGCACGAGATAGGTAGCGTAAAGATTCTTCACAAAGAAAAAAGTAGAACGAAGTTGCCAGATGTCTTCGAAGAGTTGGATGAGGAGTATGTGTCACTCGGGCAGGATGTCGGATTCTATCATGCGTTATTAAAATCCTGCCAATTCAGCCTTGCGAAAACGACATTAGAGGCGTTACGAGATATTGCCTGGCAGCCAGCGGTCGCTGAACTCTTCGAGACGGACTCTTCTTTTCGTAATGCGCTTATCCGCTTCAATACCGCGCAAAAAGCGAGAAGATTTGGTGGTGCAATTATTCGCGGAGAGGAAATATATGAGAAATACAGTTTCCAATATAGAACTGTGATACCTGGAGCGGAAGATGAAACTGAATGTTGCGTTGATTTAGATGCATCCGATGAAGTACCGGGTAGGATAGTTGCGATTATCGGGAGGAACGCAACAGGAAAAACTCAGTTTTTATCTAGGCTTGCTTCCGATCTAGTGCAGATAGAAAGGATTTCGAAGAAGCGGTCAGATCAACGTGACGATAGTTTTACTCCACAAAGGCCGCTCTTTAATCGTGTGATAGCTGTTTCATACAGTGCATTTGATCAATTTAGTAGACCTAAGTCAGCGCAGGTTAGCTACGTCTATTGCGGGATAAGAAATGAGAAAGGCGGACTGTCGAGACGTCACTTGGCGCAAGGATATAGAGCAAACCTTGAGCGTATTAGAAAACATTCGCGGGAATCCGATTGGCTGAGATTTATGGGCAGTATTCTGGGCGAGCGTGGTGAAGAGTTCGAGAGTCACCTAGAGCGTGAAATTACCGATAGTAGCATTCAGGATGATTCGCTCTCTGTTCTGAGTTCTGGGCAGGCGATTCTTGCCAATTTTATTACATCTCTAGTTGCCTGGCTGGACGAAGACTCCATTGTTTTATTTGACGAGCCAGAAACGCATTTGCATCCCAATGCGGTCGCCAGCCTATTTAATGTTTTGAATAAAATGCTAGAGAAATACAACGCATATGCAATATTGGCGACTCATTCACCGTTAGTCATTCAAGAGGTGCCTAGTAAAAGGGTGGTGGTTTTCGAGCGAGAAGGGAATTACACAACCGCAAAAACGATACAAGTAGAAACGTTCGGAGAGGCTGTAAGTGAATTGACTAGACATGTATTCGAAACAATTGAGATACCGACTTTCTATAGAAAAGTATTGAGAGAGTTATCTCATTCTAAGGACTTCGAAGAAGTCATGGGCCTGTTTGATAACGGGTTAAGCATGAATGCGCAGTCGTACCTTCTTAGTCAATACATGGATGAGGCCAAATGAAATCGCTCTTGAGGGTGCCTAATCCGCCAAGTTATATAAGTCGCCATGATGGCATAGTTGACTCAAAAAGAGATGTGGTGGTTAGAACTCAATTGCAAAGCATCAATGCATTAATCGAGGCGCGATATGATGAGTATGAATATCGTCTGGATAACGACACCGTTCATCAGATGGTAGAGCATCCGGTCATTCTGGCCAGCGCAAACGATTTGCAAAGTTGTTATAAGAGTAAGACGAAAGGACTTAAGGTTCTCTTGTCTGAAATTGGTAAATCACAACGTCAAAGAGTGCTTGAGCGTTGCCCATATTGTGGAATTACGTTGCCACGAACATACGATCATTATTTGCCAAAGGACAAGTATCCAGAGCTTTCCGTTCATGTGCTCAATCTTATTCCGTGTTGTAACGAGTGTAATTCATCAAAGGGCGATCGTTGGTCGGTTGCGGGCGGTCGACTGTTCCTGCACTTTTACAGGGATGATCTGCCTCAGAGTCAGTACCTTTTTGTGGAGATTGCTACAAGGCCAAATACGCACGCATACGGAGTAAAGTATTCGTTATCGGCCAATCGTCCGAACGATTGTGCTCAGGGCGTATGGGATTTAATCGTATCTCATTATTCAAAACTCGGATTGTTGGATAAGTATAGAAATCAATCCAACAATGAAATATCAAACACTTTTTCTACATGTGTAGCTCATATCAAAGATGGAGGGCGTTCTATATCTAATTTTATAAACATGATTAGCGATACTGAAGAGCAAATATTTGGCTCAAATCACTGGCGCGTCGTACTGAGACGCGCGCTAGCTTCGACGGAAGAATTCGAGCGGCACGTGCTTGAAAGTGCGGCTTCATAGTATTTTAGGGGATGGGGATTAACGCGTTGACGTGTTTCGGGCGGTTTATTCGTCTGAATATAACTGTGTTCCAATAGATGAGATTGCAATGGCCTTCCCACTGACCGGTATCGAAAACGCCAACGACTTCTATAGCCAGCACTATCTGGACGAAGTGCTGGAGCAGGATCTCAAGGATCTGTTCGCCCGTTGGGCGGAGCAGGGTAGTGCCGCGCCGACGGCACGTCTGCGCAGCATGGCGGGCGACTATTTCAAACTGCGCGACCGTGTGCTCAAGGCGCGCACCTTGGCCGACAGAGTCGCGCTGTTGCATGACATCGCCGAGAACCTGCTGACCGCGCTCGGCTATGAACTCCAGCCGGAGACGCTGAGTTTTGAAGACGGCGATCTCCCTGTTTTGGCCTGCTATCGCGGTGCTGACGGCAATCCTGCTGTGGTTATCGCCCTGGCCGTCATGGACATCGGCACCTCTGAAGACGAATGGTCGGTGCTTAATGCCGCACCATTAGCGCCTGCCGCCGACAACGGTCCCGAATTGATGACGGACACCGACTGGGAAACCGCCGCGAGCAAGATCGTTTTCGGCGACACCCACCCGCCGCGCTGGCTGTTGCTCCTGGGTCATGATGAGATGCTGGTGATCGAGCGCGCCAAATGGGGCCGCAAGGCGCTGCTGCGGTTCGATCTGCCGGAGATCTTCGGCCCGCGTGACGACAAGCTGTTTCGCGCCACCGCCGCGCTGGCCAGTCGAGAATCTATTCTACCCACCGAAGGTATCGCGCTGCTCGATGCGCTGGACAGCAATTCGCACAAGCACGCCTATGGCGTTTCTGGTGAACTCAAGTATGCACTGCGCGAAGCCATCGAGCTGATCGGCAACGAGGCCATCCGCTACAAGCGCGAAGTCACCAAGGACAAACTCTACGACCGCACCGACATCGACCTGGCGCGCGAACTGTCCCGCGAATGCCTGACCTTCATGTATCGACTGCTGTTCCTGTTTTACCTGGAGGCGCGCCCGGAGCTGGGTTATGCGCCGGTCCGTGCGGCTGCCTACCTGCGCGGTTATAGCCTCGAACACTTGCGCGATCTGGAGAATCTGTCGCTGACCGCGCCTGAGGCGTTGGAAGGCACCTACATCCACGAATCCCTCCAAAAGCTCTTCACACTGATCTGGGAAGGCTTTCCCGCCAAGGTCTCAGGCGACATGCAGCTCGGGCTGGGTGGCAGTATCAAGAATGGGTTTGTCCTCGCGCCTCTGCAAGGTCACCTGTTCGACCCGACCAAACTGAAAATCCTCAACTCGGTGAAGCTGCACAACCGCGTTATGCAGAAGGTCATTCGACTGATGTCGCTGGCCGAGGCCAAGGGGAAGGGCAAGGCGGGCCGCATCTCTTACGCCCAGCTCGGCATCAATCAGCTCGGTGCTGTGTACGAAGCGCTGTTGTCCTTCCGCGGCTTCTTCGCCGAGCAGGATCTCTACGAGGTGAAACCCGCCGGTAAGAAAAAGACCGAGACGGTCGAAACCGACGAGGATGAAGAATTCGGCGACGAAGAAGCGCCGCCGCCCAGCACTGGCAAGGAAGAGGCCTTCGATCCGCTGGCGCCAGCCTGGTTCGTGCCGGCCAGCGAGGCAAATCACTACACCGATGCCGAGAAGCTCTTCAACGGCGAGCCGCGCAAATACGCCAAAGGCACCTTCATCTACCGCCTCGCCGGGCGCGAACGTGAAAAGAGCGCGTCCTATTACACCCCGGAAGTGCTCACCCAATGCCTGGTGAAATATGCGCTGAAGGAATTGCTGAAAGACGTTCAGCAGGCCGACGACATCCTCAAGCTTACCGTCTGCGAACCGGCCATGGGCTCAGCGGCGTTCTTGAATGAGGCCATCAACCAGCTCGCCGAGGAATACCTGCAGCGCAAACAGCAGGAACTCGGCCAGACCATCGCCCACGACGAGTACGCCAAAGAAAAGCAGCGGGTGAAAATGTACATCGCCGACACCAGCGTGTTTGGCGTGGACCTGAACCCCATCGCCGTGCAGCTCGCCGAGGTGTCGTTGTGGCTGAACGCCATCTTCGAGGGCGCGCATGTGCCCTGGTTCGGCATGCAGCTCTACGCAGGCAACTCCCTGGTCGGCTGCCGGCGCGACGTGTTCTCCACCGCGCAACTGAGTCCCGGCAAGGGCGAGAAGGATCAGCCCGAACGCGACTGGCGCTGCGCCGTGCCGGAACGGGTGTTGATGATCGATGTACCGGCCGACGCGCAGATCTGGCATTTTCTGTTGCCTGATCCCGGCATGGCAGGCTGTACCGACAAGGTGATGAAGGCGCTCGAACCTACCCACATGGAGCGCATGAAGAAATGGCGGGCGGAATTCAACAAGCCCCTCAGCAAAGATGAAGTTGCGCGAGCGCGCAAGCTCGCGCAGCAGGTCGAACAGCTCTGGCAACAGCACGCGCAGGAACTCGCCCGCGTGCGCAAACTCACCTCGGACGAACTGCATGTCTGGCCCAACCCGGACCCCAACCGCGCGCCGACCACCACCGGCCAGAAGGACGCGGTATGGGCGCGCGAGATGCTGTCCGAGCACGTGAAGAACGCATCGCCCTACCGCCGCCTCAAGCTGGTGATGGATTACTGGTGCGCGCTCTGGTTCTGGCCGGTGACCGAGGCCGAGCATCTGCCCAGCCGAGAGGAATGGTGGTTCGATCTGGAACTGCTTATCCACGGCAGTGCCTCGCTAGGTGTGGCTGAGGCGCCGGACGATCTGTTCCCGGAGACTCAGCCCCAGGCGCGCATCGACTTCACGGTAGAGCGCGACAAATATGGCCATGTCGACATCGACCTGTTGCTTCAGATCAATCCGCGTCTGCGTCTGGCAGATGCCCTGACGCAGCAACAGCGCTTTTTCCATTGGGAAATGGAATTCGCAGATATCTTCAAAGAGCGTGGCGGTTTCGATCTGATTCTGGGGAATCCGCCCTGGATTAAGGTGGAGTGGAATGAACAGTCGCTCCTGTCAGATTTCGATTCAAAGTTCGCTATACGCAAGTTAAGTGCAAAGCAGACTGCTGATAGCCGAGAGGCTGTGTTTACCAGCAAGCCAGCCACCAAACCAGAATACATTACTGAATGTGCTGCCCAGAAAGGCACACAAGATTTTCTTAATGCCTTACAGAACTATCCGCTGCTTATTGGGCAGAAAGCTAATCTCTACAAGTGCTTCTTGCCCTTAGCATGGCGGCTAAATTCTGGGATCGCTGGGTTTGTGCATCCAGAAGGAGTCTATGATGATCCAAATGGTGGAGCGCTTCGGGCCAATATCTATGTCCGACTACGGCAGCACTACCAATTTCAAAATGAATTTCAGCTTTTTGAGGGTACAAACGACCATGGACGGATGCGCTTTGGTCTTCATATCTATTCCGCAACTCCAAATAACTCTATTTCATTTATAAGTATTTCAAATCTGTTTTCCCCAGTTACTATAGATGCATGCATGGCGCATTCTGGTGGTGGTGTAACTCCAGGTATAAAGAATGACGAAGGTAAATGGGAAACTGCTGGGCACTGTAATCGCATCATCGAGGTAGATGTCGCGACCCTAGCGACCTTTGCCAAACTCTACGATGTCCCTGGAACCTCGCCTGAGCAGGCACGTTTGCCTGCCTTGCACTCACGTGAACTAGCATCAGCGTTAGAAAAATTTTCGTTATCGCCTAGTAGGCTTGGTTCTATATCCGAAGTAGAAGTATTTTATAACGCCACGCATTGGAATGAACAGAATGCGCAGACTGACGGCACTATCCGCCGCGCCACTGGTTTTGTGTCTTTACCTGCCGAGTTTGTGATGTCGGGGCCACATTTTTCTGTGGGTAATCCGTTCAATAAAACGCCACGCGCAGTATGCAACCAGAACAGCCACTACGACGTGCTCGATCTGGATACGCTTCCTGTGGATTACCTGCCTCGCTGCAATTATAGGCCAGCCATCGATTTATCTACCTATGCTGCACGCATACCGCGCGTTCCCTGGTTGGAGGATGGGGAAAGTGAAGCGAGACCATTTACGGCGTATTACCGCGTGATTGTACGCCGTGGTCTCAGTCTTTCTGGTGAGCGGACATTGTTGTCTGGGATTGCGCCAAAAGATGTTATGCATATCGACGGCGTTTTTTCGGTTACATTTAGAAATACAAAACGAGTCCCTGAGTTTGTTGGTTTGTGGTCATCAATCCCCTTCGATTTCTTCGTGAAATGTTCTGGAAAGGGCGATTTCCGTAATTCTTTGGCAGAAACAATGGTAATGCCAGAACTCGGAAGGGCTAGTTGCAGCTTCTTTGCACGTACACTCGCTCTAAATTGCCTTACAACGCACTACGCTGACCTTTGGCAGGTCTGCTGGCAAGACGGGTTCCGTTCTGAGTCCTGGGCTGTCAACGATCCTCGTCTGCCTATGGACTTCTTCACCAACTTCACGCCTCGTTTGCAGCGTCATTGTGCACTTCGCAACGACTACGCTCGCCGCCAAGCGCTTGTCGAAATCGACGTGCTAGCGGCACAGGCATTGAAGCTCACATTGGACGAACTGCTAACCATTTACCGCGTGCAATTCCCTGTAATGCGCCAGTACGAGCGCGATACTTGGTACGACGCCTGTGGCCGCATAGCGTTTACTGCCAGCAAGGGGCTTGTCGGTGTCGGCCTACCACGCAAAGCAGGCCGCAATGATAAGGACTGCACCCTCGAATACCCCGACGGTCGTACCGAGCACCACCGCCGCCTCGGCTGGGAAGACATCCAACCCAAGGACGGCCAGCCACAGATCCCGGACGGCACCCGTATCCGTCGCCCGATCCTGGACGACACCCTGCCGGATGGCCCCATCGAACGCGTGATCGAATATGTCGCGCCATTCGGTCTAGCCGACCGCGAACAGGATTACCGCGTGGCCTGGGCTGAATTCGAGCGCAGGGTGGCGGCCACCCGTAACGGTTGATCAAGGCATTGGAAGGCTTGCGTTGGGGGATGGCTGATACTAACCTAGTCACATATCAACAAATAACTAGGTAAGTCTCATGTCCGGGCCGGACGCCGTATATCAATATATTGCCCAGCACGGGGAAGCGACGGTGGCCGATCTGGCGAGTCTCGGCCTGTCGCGTCCCGCGCTGTTCCGCGTGCTCGCGGCGCTGCTCGACCAGGGGCGCATTGTCCGTGTGCGTCGTGGCGTTTACCAAATCGCGCAAATTCAGGATACCCGCGACAGTTGGGTGCTGGTCATGCAGCGCTATCCGCAGGGTGTTCTCTGTCTGCTCTCGGCGCTGGCGTTTCATGAACTGACCACGCAGTCGCCTGCGGTGGTGTGGCTGGCGCTGCCCAAGAGCGCCTGGCGCAAACCCGAGGATTACCCGCCGCTGCGCATTGTGCATTTTTCGGGGGTGGCGTTCACGGCGGGCGTCGAGACACATGATCGGAGCGGGGGCAAGGTGAGGGTGTATTCGGTGGCGAAAACCGTGGCGGACTGTTTCAAATTCCGTAACCGCATCGGCCTGGATGTGGCCATCGAGGCGCTGCGCGAAGGTTGGCAGCAGCGGCGCTTCACGCTGGACGAACTGGACATCATGGCACGCATCTGCCGCGTGCAGGCGGTGATGCGGCCCTATGTCGAGGCGCTGGTCGCATGACCGGCAAAGCCAATATCGGCGCTTCGGCCCGCCAGCGGTTGCTGAATATCGCCCGTGAACGGGGCGAGGACTTCCAACAGCTACTGGTGCGGTATGCGCTGGAACGCTTGTTGTATCGCTTGGCACAATCCCCGTATAGCGAACACTTCGTGCTCAAAGGGGCATTGCTGTTTCGGCTGTGGTTCGATCTAGACCAGCGCCCGACCCGCGATGCCGATTTTCTGGGTTTTGGCGAGTCGGAGCCGGAACATTGTGTGGCGGTGTTCCGCGACATCGTGGCGGCGCAGACGGGCACCGAAGATGACGGTGTCGTGTTCGACCCGGATTCCGTGCGTGCGGAGGCCATCCGCAAGGAGGCGGGTTATCCCGGTGTGCGCGGTATCCGTCGGAAACGGTGGTGGCCTAGAAACTGGAGGCGATGGTCAAGCTGGCGGGGTTCAATACTCGCCTCAATGATTATTTCGATCTCTGGATTCTCATGCGTTACGAGAATGTCGATCGTGCTCTGCTCCCGGAAGCGATCCGCGCCACCTTTGCTCGTCGCAAGACGGCCTTGCCGCAGACCGTGCCTGTGGGCCTCTCGCCCGAGTTCGCGGCGGAAAAGCAGGTAATGTGGCAAGCCGTTCTGTCACGCAGCGGACTCGCTGCGCCGCGTTTGGCCGCGGTGCTCGATGAGTTGCGCGCACAGTGTTGGCCCTTGCTGCAAGCTGCATCGGGCGTCGAGGTTTAACGCATGCAGCCACTGATCGTCGCAGAACAGACACGGCAAGGGATCGCGGATTTTCTGTCGACGACATTTCCGGCGACGACTCATGGCTTCGATGAAATCACGAAACGGTTTCTCGAAGGGGCGGGCAATCTCGCCAAGGGGCCGTATGTCACGATTGCATTGCCGTTCCGTCAGCAGCCGGAGGGCAAGCCGGCTTTCGAGTGGTTGACGGACTTTCGACCGCACGCGCATCAGGCGCGCGCGTTTGCGCGGCTATCGGGCGATGCGCCGCGCTCGACGCTGGTGGCGACAGGTACTGGCTCTGGTAAGACCGAGTGTTTCTTGTATCCGGTGCTGGAACATTGCCGGCGGATGCGCCAAGCCGGCCGGCGTGGCATCAAGGCGATTCTGATTTACCCGATGAACGCGCTGGCCACGGATCAAGCGAACCGCTTGGCGAAAGAAATTCTCACACGGCCGGCATTTGCGGGCCTCACCGCCGGTCTCTATGTCGGCGAGGAATCCGGTGAGCCCAGTACCACGGTGCGGCATGTCGAGGGTGATCGTTATACCGTCATCACCGAGCGCGACCGCATCCGGGAAGAACCGCCGGATATCCTGCTGACCAACTACAAGATGCTCGACATCCTGCTGATCCGCGCGCGGGATGCTGTGCTTTGGCGTCACAACGAACCGGACACGCTGCGCTTCCTGGTCGTCGATGAACTGCATACCTTCGATGGTGCGCCAGGCACCGATCTGGGCTGTCTGATCCGTCGTCTCAAGTCACGGTTGCGTACGCCGCCCGGCGCGCTGGCCTGTGTCGGTACCTCGGCGACACTCGGCACGGAAGGTATACAACCACTGATTGCATTTGCGCAGGATCTGTTCGGCGAACCATTTGATGCGGATGCGGTGATCGGCGAAGACCGGGTTTCGGTAGCGGAGTATCTCGTCGACACTTCGGTCGAGTATGTGGACATGCCGTCGGCGGCGGACTACGACACGCTGTCACCGTTGGCGCACGAGAGCGCCGATGCCTACGTCGCGGCCCAGTACGCGTGTTGGTTCGGCACGGCGGTGGACACGACGGCAGTGGCAACGATTGTCTTCAAGGTCGACCTGGGCCAGCAGTTAAAGCAGCACGTTGCGTTCCAGAATCTGTTGCGTGATCTTAATCGACTGGGCGGTCGAGCCATCGCGTTGGATGATTTGGTCGAAGCCGTTCGGCATCGGCTGCGGGATGTGGCATCCGTTGCACCGGATTATCCCAAGCACTGGATTCTCAGTCTGCTGGCGCTGGTGTCGCATGCGGCGGCGGGAGCCGACAAGAAAGGTGAGCGGGTTCCCTTCCTGTCGGTGCGCATCGAGCTATGGCTGCGTGAGCTGCGGCGTATGGTGGCGAGTCTGTCCGCCGAACCGCAACTGGTCCATTCGGACGATCTGCCTGCCAGCGACAAGCGGGTGTATCTGCCGCTGATCCATTGCCGGGATTGTCATGCGATGGGGTGGGGCGCGACCCTGACAAAAACCGACGGCAACAAACTCAAGACCGACCTACAAACCTTCTACACCGCGTTCTTCAGCTTCGATGTCAGCACGCGATTCATTTTCCCAGTCGATGCCTCGGTCCAAGTCAATCCCAAGAAATTCGAGCGGCGCCAGGCCTGCTCGGAATGCGGCACGCTGAGTGCCCGCGACGCGACCGAGTGTAACCATTGTGGCAACACCGCATTGATGCACGGTGATGTGGCCAACAACGAACGCAAGCGCCGCCGTAACGGCGCCGACTTCGTGATTGCACATCACGATTGCCCCTATTGCGATGGTGATCGCACATTGACCATCGTCGGTTCCCAGGCGGCGAGCTTGGCGAGTGTGTCGGTAGGGCAGTTGTTCAGTAGCCGTTACAACAGTGACAAGAAACTGATCGCCTTCTCGGATTCAGTTCAGGATGCGGCGCACCGCGCAGGTTTTTTCGAGGCGCGCACTTGGCGGCTCAATGTGCGCCCGGCGATGGCGCAGGTGATTCATGCTGCTGTAGCCGAGGGTAAACCCCTAACGCTGGCCGAATTGCCCACAGTATTCGAGACGCGTTGGTTGAAAGATCTGGGGGATGAGAAAACCTATATAAAGACGTTCTTGCCACCCTCGATCACATGGTTGCGCGACTACGACAAGCTGTTGCATGACGATGTCCTGCCTGCGGATGGCTACTTGCAGAAATTGGTTCGCCGCGGCCTGACCTGGACGATGCTCAGTGAGTTTGCCCAGGACGCCCATATCGGTCGGACCTTGCCGCGCACGCGGACTGCATCCGTGGCCTTCAGCGACGAAGCACTGAATGCGGCGGCTGATGCGGCGATGCAGTCTCTGCGCGGGAAGGTCGATGCGCTGCGCACGGTGGCCAAGGACGAAGTGCTTGTCTTCCTGCGCGGTTTACTCGCGCGCTTGTTGCGTGTCGGTGCTATCTGGGACGAATTCCTGGTGACTTATGCTAAGCACGGCTGCAACATTTTCGTGTATCGGAGCACGAATGCGGCGGAATACGCCATGCTCAAGACGCCGCGTCGGCCACGCTATCTGTCACTGTTGCCGTATGCAAAATGCGATTCTGTTACGGGGGATGATGCCGTCTTCTACAGTGAGTGGGCATTCAAGGCACTCAATGACCTTAACCATGCCGTGTTTGTCGATGATTCAATCATTGCCGATGTGTATCGCCTGACTTTGCAGGCCTTAGCTGCACAGGGTGTTGCCGAGGCCATCGAGGCCGACCGGAAGGACACCTGGGTATGGGGTATCCGCCCGGATGCCTGCATCCTGCTGGATACAGCGGCGGAATGGCGCTGCGACGAATGCCGTAATGCCGTTGTCGATCATGTTGCAGCGCCCCTGACGGGCACCGTATGCCGGCAGCTCGGGTGTCACGGGCAATACCAACCTAATCCGGGTAGCAACGGTGACTTCTATCGGCAACTGTACCTGTCCGCCGACATCAAACGCATACTGGCCCGTGAACATACCGGTCTGCTGGATCGTGCCACCCGCGAGCAGGTCGAGCGCC
>JACRMO010000248.1 GCA_016214925.1 Gammaproteobacteria bacterium | reverse complement strand
ATACGTTCTTCGATACCGGGAAAGTTGCATCGGCCAAGACGGCGCTCGAGCCGTTTGAGACCGTGACACTAACGAAACAACAGTAGTGCCAGAACACAATAATTGCGGAAACCAAAAACGAGAGGATTGAGGCATGAGTGAAACACATGGCGGCTATTACATCCCGCACGGCAGCCACTGGCCGTTGGTGGGTTCGGTAGGTCTGACCACGACGGTGGTCGGTTTTGCGTCGTTTCTCAACGGCGCGGGATTTGGCATGAACATGATGCTGGCCGGCTTGGCCATCACCGTGTTCATGATGTTTGGCTGGTTTGGTACGGTGATTCGCGAAAGCGAAGGTCATATGTACAACAGCCAAGTCGACAAATCCTTCCGGTGGGGCATGAGCTGGTTCATCTTCTCCGAAGTCATGTTCTTCGCGGCCTTCTTCGGGGCGTTGTTCTATGCGCGGCAATTTTCGGTGCCGTTCATCGGCGGCGAAGATCCGGGTACCAACGAGTTGCTCTGGAAGGGTTACGAGGCGATGTGGCCGACCAACGGTCCGTCCAACCTGGGCGGCGAGTTCAAACTGCTCGATCCGTGGAAGATTCCGGCGTTGAATACCCTGTTGCTGTTGAGCAGTGGCGTGACCATCACCTTCGCGCACTGGGCGCTCAAGAAGGGCAACCGTGGTCCACTGGTGTTGTGGATGCTGGCGACTGTCGCGCTGGGCGTGACCTTCCTCTTTTTCCAGATTCATGAGTATGGCGAGGTCTACAGCGAGCATTACAACCTGACGCTGGAATCAGGCATCTATGGTTCGACATTCTTCATGCTGACAGGTTTTCACGGCTTCCACGTTACCGTGGGCGCGATCATGTTGACGGTGATTGCCTTCCGCTGCATGAAGGGCCACTTCACTGCGGATCACCACTTCGGCTTCGAAGCCGTGGCGTGGTACTGGCACTTTGTCGACGTGGTCTGGCTGGGCCTGTTTATTTTCGTGTATTTGCTTTGAGAGTAATGATGATCGACAAAGGCGCTGCTGGTCAGCGCCTTTGTTTTTTCAGTTGTGGCTCGGTGCCGGGGTGTTGCCGGTGCTAGGGGCGGCGGGGGTGTTGTAGATGCCATGCGGGTGGATAACCCCGGTGTAGATGCCCAGCATCAGCATCAGAAATAGGAAGACGGACAGCCCAATGCGCGTGGTCAGTGCCTTTGCCGTTCGGGTAGACTGGCCATTGTCGCGGATCAAAAAGATGAGTCCGCTGGCGAGGCTTCCCAGGATGGCGAGCAGGGTCAGCACGATAAAAATCTTGGCTAGCATGACGGGATTCCGGGCGGTGGGTGGCGAGGCCGGCAGTATAACGGAGTGGGCAGAGGAACGGCGAGTTGGTAGTCCGCATCGGCAGTTATGAGTTCCGGCTCGGCCTGTGGCTCAGTGTGGGCGGGGTGCTGGTGTTGGCATTGCTGGTTTCGCTGGGCTTCTGGCAGTTGCACCGCGCCGAGCAGAAACGTGTACTCCTACAGGCTTACGGTGACCGGCCTAGTGACAGCCCGATTCTGCTCGGCCGTGATTTCGTGCCTACGCCAGACTGGCGTTACCGGCGCGCTCAGACCCTCGGCACGTATGATGCCGACCATCAGTTCCTGTTGGATAACCGCGTTTACCAGGGGCAGGTCGGTTATTATGTACTGACGCCGCTGCGTTTGGCGCATACGGACCTGGCGGTGCTGGTCAACCGGGGCTGGGTACCGCAGGGCGCGACGCGCGCCGATCTGCCAGCGTTGCCCGCGCCGACGGGTTCGGCCCTCTCTGTCGAGGGCTTGATCGATATACCGCCCGAGAAAACCTTCGTGTTGGGCGAAGGCGAGGATCGCGCGCCGGGTTGGCCCAAGGTTTTGCAGCAGGTGCGCCTGAACCTTCAGGCTCAGCAGCTGGGTGTTCGGCTGATACCGATGATTTTGCTGCTCGCGCCGGACCAGCCCGCGGGCTTTGTGCGCGAATGGAAGCCGGTGGTCTTCGGGCCCGAGCGGCATGTTGGGTATGCGGTGCAATGGTTTTCGCTGGCCGCCGCATGGGTGATTCTGTGTTTCTGGGCCAGTCTGCGGCGTGTGGACCCGGAAGATAATATGTAGGTAGCCGATGGCAACGACGATGAACGATACGGCGCGCGTGAGGCGAGCGCGGTTGACACTGATCCTGATCTTCGCGATGTTCGCATTACCGCTGGTGGTGGCGTGGGTGCTGAACTTCATGACCGATTTCACGCCGGGCGAGACAGCCAATCATGGCACCCTGATTAAGCCAGTGCGCCCGGTGACGGCGGCCGCATTGCTCGATCTGAAGGGCGCGGCATTGGGCGCGAACTATTTCAAGGGCAAGTGGACGCTGGTCTATCGGCAGGCGGGTGAATGCGGCGATGCCTGCCATCAGGCCTTGTATGTGTTGCGGCAGGTGCGTCTCGCACAGGGCAAAAATGTCGATCGGGTGCAGCGACTGTTGTTGCTCGAGGGCGCGGCCATGCCGGTTTGGGGGGGCGAGGTTGCGGAGCATTATCCCGGACTTGCGATTGCCCGAGCGGCCACGGCCACGGATATAGCCGCGTTCGCGCCGGCGGGCCGTATCTACCTGGTCGACCCCGTGGGCAATCTGATGATGGAATATGCCGTGGATGCCGTTCCGCGCGGCATAGTGAAGGATCTTGAGCGCTTGTTGAACGTCTCCTATGTGGGTTGATCGACCGATAACCGCGCAGTCAGCGGGATTACTCCCGGTGTGGCTCATATTAGAATAACGACGGTGCAGTGATGGCGGAGAATATCAGCGTGATAGCGGCGGTGCAGGGTGAAGGTCTGGCTTGGCGCGACTATGTGGGTCTGTGCAAGCTCAAGGTGGTCGCGTTGATCGTGTTCACCGCCATTGTCGGCATGTTCATGGCGACGCCCGGCATGGTGCCGCTCAATGCGCTGGTGTTCGGCACGCTGGGTATTGGTCTGGCGGCGGCCTCCGCGGCGGCGATCAATCATCTGGTCGATCATCGTGTCGATGCGCGCATGGCGCGCACGCGCAACCGGCCGCTGCCGACCGGACACATGAATCCACTCAATTGTCTGTGGTTCGCGCTGTCTCTCGGCGCGCTGGGCATGCTAGTGCTGGTGGTGTTCGTGAACACCTTGACCGCGGTGCTGACCTTCCTGTCGCTGATCGGATATGCGGTGGTCTACACCATGTATCTGAAACGCGCCACGCCGCAGAACATCGTTATCGGCGGCGCGGCCGGTGCGGCCCCGCCCGTGCTGGGTTGGACGGCGGTGACCGGCACTGTCGATCCGCATGCGCTCCTGCTGTTTCTGATTATTTTCGTGTGGACCCCGCCACATTTCTGGGCGCTGGCGATTCATCGCCGCAGTGAATACGCCGCGGTGGACATACCCATGTTGCCGGTGACCCATGGCGTGGAGTTCACGCGTCTGCAGGTGCTGTTGTATACCGTGTTGTTGCTGGCGGTCAGCGTGTTGCCCTTTGCAACGCATATGAGCGGGCCGGTGTATCTGGCCGGTGCGGTGTTGCTGGGGCTGGGATTTCTGCGGCATGCCGTGCGCCTGATGCGCCACGAGTCGGCGGCGATGCCGGCCTTTGGCTACTCCATCGTCTACCTCATGGGCATCTTTGCCCTGCTTCTGATCGATCATTACATCCCCTTGCTCAGCCGCTTGACGGCCTGAACAAGGTTGCTGCCGGCCTCTTCCGGTGGCGTCATCGCACACAATTCCGGGCACTATTCTCCGGCGTCATTCCAGGTGTCGTCTACACTGTTAGGCGCGTTTGCGGGGTCCCCGCGCGCTAAATCACCCAGGGTCTTTACGTAAAGAGAGACGTTATATTAGAATGTCCTGATATTTATCAATCAATCTGGGTGGCCTTGGGGCAGAGGCCCACTCTGGCAAGTCTCTCTGGGGCGAAACTCCAAGTAACAACGAGGCAATCTATGGCTCAGGCTGCGGTGACTGGTACGGAGCAGTACAACTATGCGGTGATCCGCAAGTTTGCGGTGATGGCATTGGTCTGGGGTGTGCTCGGCATGTCGGCGGGTCTGTATGCCGCGCTCGAACTGGCCTATCCCCTGCTCAATATGGGGATTGCCGAGATCACCTTTGGGCGCCTGCGCCCGGTGCATACCACTTTGGTGATCTTCGGCTTCGGCGGTAGTGCGCTGTTTGCGACGTCTTATTACGTCGTTCAACGCACCTGCCAGGCGCGCCTGTACAGCGACATGCTGGCTACCTTCACTTTCTGGGGTTGGCAGGTCGCCGTCGCGTTGGGCGTCGTGAGTTATATGTTGGGTTATACCCAATCCAAGGAATACGCCGAGTTCGAATGGCCGATCGACCTGCTGATCACCGTGGTGTGGGTCGCCTATTTCTGGGTTTACGTGCAGACCCTCAAACGCCGTTCGCAGCCGCACATCTATGTCGCCAACTGGTTCTACATGTCGTTTATCCTGGCGACGGCCATCCTGCATATCTTCAACAACATTTCCGTGCCGGTGGGTCTGTTCACGCTGAAGTCCTACTCCATGTATTCGGGCGTGCAGGACGCGATGACCCAATGGTGGTACGGCCATAACGCCGTGGGTTTCTTCCTGACCGCGGCCTTCCTCGGCATGATGTACTACTTCGTGCCCAAGCAAGCGGGCCGTCCGGTGTATTCCTATCGTCTGTCGATCGTCCATTTCTGGGCACTGGCGTTTCTGTACATGTGGGTTGGCGCGCATCATCTGCACTGGACCGCGCTGCCGGATTGGACCTCCACCCTGGCCGCGACCTTCTCCATCATGCTGCTGCTGCCGTCCTGGGGCGGCATGATCAACGGCATCATGACCTTGTCGGGTGCCTGGAACAAACTGCGCACCGACCCGATCATGCTGTTCATGATCACCTCGCTGTCCTTCTACGGCATGTCGACGTTCGAAGGTCCGCTGATGTCGCTGAAGAGTGTGAACGCCTTATCGCATTACACCGACTGGACCATCGGCCATGTGCACTCCGGTGCGCTGGGCTGGGTGGCCATGATCTCGTTCGGCTCGTTTTACCACATGATTCCGCGCCTGTACGACACCAAGCTCTACAGCCAGAGACTGGTGTATGTGCACTTCTTCCTGGCGACCATCGGCATCGTGCTGTACATCACCGCGATGTGGGTGGCCGGTATCGGTCAGGGTCTGTTGCTGCGTGCCTTCGACGACTTCGGTTCGCTGGCCTATACCTTCATCGAAACCGTCAGCTTCCTGCACAAACCGTATGTGGTGCGTGCCCTGGGCGGCGCCTTCTTTGTCTCGGGTATTCTGGTGATGGCCTACAACGTCGCCATGACCATCCGCCTGGGCAAACGAGAAGCGGCGGTAATCGAGGCCAAGCTCGCGGCCAAACTGGCGCGCGCCTAAAGCTCTGGAGAATTGAGTCGTGAAATTCAAACACGAAAGCATCGAAATCAACGCCGGTCTGCTGATCGCGCTCACCATGGTGGTGATATCCATCGGCGGTCTGGTCGAGATCGTGCCGCTGTACTACATCAACGATACCGTCGAACAGGTGGATGGCGTGCGGCCGTACACGCCCCTGGAATTGCGCGGCCGTGATATCTATCAGCGCGAAGGCTGCTATCTGTGTCATTCGCAGATGATTCGTCCGTTCCGCGACGAAATGCTGCGCTATGGCCATTACTCGCTGGCGGCCGAGAGCCAGTACGACCATCCGTTCCAGTGGGGTTCGAAGCGCACCGGTCCGGATCTGGCGCGCGTCGGCAAAAAATACTCCAACGAATGGCATGTGGCACATCTGACCGACCCGCGCGCCGTGGTGCCGGAATCCATCATGCCCGGCTATCCCTGGTTGATGGAGCCGTTGCAGTACGCCGATGTCGCCGACCGCATGCGTGCGCTGAAGTTTACCGGCGTGCCGTATTCAGAGACACAGCAGGAATACGACGCCAATGTGGCCAAGTTCGGCCAGGATGCCGCCGACAAGCTGAATATCCTGCGTGCCGAGCGGCATCTGGTGCAGCAGGCGCAGGCCGGCAATTACGACGGCGATCGTTCGCGCCTGACCGAAATGGATGCGTTGGTCGCCTATCTGCAGATGCTCGGCACGATGGTGGACTTCAGCAAGTACGACGAAGGCTATTTCGCGGAATTCCGCTGATCGAGAGCGAGCATGACAGAAGCGCTGCAATGGCTCGGCCGACTGGAGAACAGCAAGATCGTTGCATTGCTGCTCTTCTTCGTGACCTTCTGCGGCATTCTGTTCTATGTATTCACGGGCAAGCAGCGTAAAGACCGGTTGGAATCGTACAAATATATTCCGTTCGCCGACGAGGAAAAGTCCCACGGGGATTCGTCCAGAACGGATGAGACACGCAAGGTAGACGAACAATGAGCGAAGCAAAGACCAAGCAACAAGGCGCGGTTCAGACCACGGGCCATGCCTGGGACGGCGATATCCAGGAATTCAACAATCCGTTGCCGCGCTGGTGGCTGTGGGGCTTTTATGCCTCGGTTGTATTCGCGGTGTTGTATTGGGTCGTCTATCCGGCGTGGCCGATCGGCAAGGGTTACACCACCGGCCTGTTCAACAACATCACCTACACTGTGAACGGCGAGGAACGCAGCCGTCACTGGAACACCCGTTCGCTGCTCATCAAGGACATGCAGGAAGGTGACGAGGCGCTGAAAACCAAGGAATACATGCAGAAGGTCGCCGCGGCGGACTACCAGCAGATTCTCGCCGACCCGGACATGATGGCCTTCGTGCGTTCGGTGACCAAAGGTCTGTTTGGCGACAACTGCGCGGCCTGTCATGGCAGCGGCGGCGCCGGTGTCATGGGCCTGTTCCCGAATCTGGCCGACGACGATTGGTTGTGGGGCGGCAGCGTGGAGGACATCCAGGCGACATTGACCCACGGTCGTGTCGGTTACATGCCGGGCTTTGCGCGTACCTTCAACGACGAACAGCTCGACGATGTCGCCTCCTTCGTGCTCAGCCTGTCCGGTCATGACGTGCCCGCTGACAAGGTCGCGCGTGGCAAACAGCTGTTCACCGGCGAAGGTGGCGGCTGCTATTACTGCCATACCGCCGCGGGCACCGGCCTGAAGTCCCAGGGCTCCGCGAATCTGACCGACAACATCTGGACCATCGCCGACGTGCAGGGCCAGACGGAAATCGCCGGCAAGGTCGACGCGGTCAAGAACGTGATCCGCAACGGCGTCAATCGTGTCATGCCGACGTGGCAGGGGCGTCTGGATGAAAACCAGATCAAGTTGCTCAGCGTGTATGTGCACGAACTCGGCGGAGGGCAGTGAATGAGTGTCGAGTAGTTCATTCCGGATGTCGGGCGGGGGGAGAACGTGAGGGTTGTCAGCCTCCGCCGCCCGGCATCCAGCGCGCGGCGACACTCGACGTTCGGTACAACCTGCTGAAACATGGCTGACGGCACCTCACCCGATCTTTATCAAGCGCGCATCCCGATCTACCCGCGGTCGGTCAAGGGGCGTTTCCGCACGCTCAAATGGGGCATTCTTGGCCTCGCCTACGGTGTCTATTTCCTGATCCCCTGGCTGCGCTGGGAGCGCGCTGTCGGTATTCCCCAGGCGGTTGCTTTCGATATCGAAGGGCGGCGCTTCTATCTGTTCGACCTCGTCGTGCATGCACAGGATATTTTCTGGCGCTCGGGGCTCAGGGTCATCGCCGCCTTGCTGCTGTTCTTCGTGACGGGCATCGCCGGATGCGTGTTCTGCGGGTATTTCTGTTTTCAAACACTGTGGACCGATGTCTATATCCTCATCGAGCGCTTGGTGCAGGGCGAGCGTGTCGCGCGTATTCGTTTGGGCAAACAGCCCTGGAACGTCTTACCGGCACGGCGCCGTTCCCGGCCTATGCGACCACGCTGTTCCTGATGTTCACCACCTATGTGATGGCTGGCCTGGCGCGCGAGCAGGTGTGTACCTACATGTGCCCGTATGCGCGTTTTCAGGGGGCGATGTTCGATCGCGATACGCTGATCGTGGCCTATGACGAAAAACGCGGTGAAGGGGATGCCGGTCGGCACAAGATCGCGCGTGGATTCAAGTCCAAGGCCGATCGTGAGATCGACGGCGCGGGTGACTGCATCGACTGCGGCTACTGCGTGCAGGTGTGCCCGACCGGTATCGATATCCGCAATGGCATGCAGTATCAATGCATCTCCTGCGCGTTGTGCATCGATGCCTGCGACACCATCATGGATTCGTTGAACTGGCCGCGCGGTCTCATCAAATACACCTCCGAGAAGGCGCAACAGGGCGAGAAGACGCGCTTCCTCACGGCCAAGAACATCGGTTACGGTGTGGCGCTGATCGCAGCTACCGTGGCGCTGGTGTACAGCGTTATCGCGCAAGTGCCGGTGGATCTCAGCGTGGCCCAGGTGCGCCAGCCGCTGTTTGTGCAGATGTCCGACGGCCGCATCCAGAACAGCTACGAGATCAAGCTCAACAACAAGACCGACCGCGCCGTGCCCTTCGTATTGGAGATCGACGGCCTGCCGTCGGCCGAGCTGGATCTGGGGCAGATGCAGCATTTGCATCTACAGCCCGAACAAAGTCTGCGCCTGCTGGCGCGGGTGAGGGTGAAGCCGGAGGCATTGCCGGCGAATCCTACCGAGTTCCGTTTCCGGGTACGGCCGGAGAGTGGGACAGAGCTCCCCATGCTGGAACAACCCACATTCTTTTATCGTGCCGCGCATTAAGCAATGAATATCCTATTGACCATCCCCCTGGGAATTTTCGCGCAGTTGCTGCTGTTCGTGCTGCTGCAACGAGTATTCCGTCTGCACGCCAAAGCCGCCGCGCTGATGGTCGGGCTCTCGGTGCTGGCCCTGTATATTCCCTATGCCATATTGGTGTGGCCGGGCGCGGATGTCGTCGCCATGCATGTGGCGATCTATCTCGTGACGGCCTATGCGCTGGGATTGATCTTCGGCCATCGCGAGTCGCGCATGGACGATGTGCGCGGCTCTCGCCCGGGTTTCCATTGGGGGCCGACACTCATCGTGGCCTTTTTTGTGGTGCTGGTGTTGTTCGACTCGGTACTGGTGGTGATAGCGACTCAGGGATTGCCCGAGCCGATAGCGCGTCTGCTGTTGCCGGCGACGGACCGGCAGCGCGAGATCACCTCGGCCTTCCCCGGTGTCGTCGATAACGATTTCCAGAAGAAGGAGGCGTTGTACAACGCTTACCTGGAGCAAGTGCGGCGCCAGCATGAACGCGGTTGGGTCGTGCATAAGGGTTGGTTGAGCGCGGCACACGCGGGGCAAACCGCTAAGTTTCAGGTGACGGTGAACGATCGGGACGGCAAGGCCGTCACCGGCGCCGTGGTGCAGGGCGGTTTTCTGCGCGCCGCCGATACCCGCTTGGACCAGCGTTTCGCATTGGCGGAGACTGCACCGGGCGTGTATCAGAGTGCGTTGACATTACCGTTGCCGGGTGTGTGGAATCTGGTGCTGGAGATCCGCCGTGGCGAGGAACTGCATGAAGTCCGGGCGGCGACCACGGTGGCTGACGCAGATCATTGAGG
>JACRMO010000100.1 GCA_016214925.1 Gammaproteobacteria bacterium | reverse complement strand
CAATGGGTTTGCTCGGGTATGTAGCGGCCAGTTTGCAATGACTTTAAAGCACAGGCGGTTTACCTATGGAACATCTGCACAGCCCACAGCCCTCCGACAACCTGGCCGACAGTCTGGAGCAGTTGCGTGTGCGCCTCGCCCGCTTCGCCGCCGAGCGCGATTGGGATCAGTTCCATTCGCCGAAAAACCTCTCCATGGCGTTGATCGCCGAGGCCGCTGAACTGGTTGAACATTTCCAGTGGTTGACGGAATCCGCCAGCCAAGCGCTGGCGCCGGCCAAACTCGCCGAGGTGCGCCTGGAGCTGGCCGACATCCTCATCTACCTGATCCGCATCGGCGATAAACTGGGCGTGGATCTGGTCGCGGCGGCCAATGACAAGATCGCCCTCAACGAAACCCGCTATCCGGCCGAGAAGGTGCGCGGCGATGCGCGCCGGGCGGAAGAGTACGCCCGCAAAGACGATTGAGCCCCTGGAAAACGTCAGAATCCTGGCGCCCAATCATCGCTAATTCCTTGCCGAATCAGATATTCCTGCCCGCACACGGCCTAAAGCCGTGGCCGCTCGCGTCGCTATAAAGCGTGATACAGATCGCACTGGCGGCTTCGATGCCGCCCCGACGTACGGAAGGAGTACACATGAAGGACATCCTCACACTGGAACAAGCTCTGGCCCTGATCGACAACGGTCTCGATCCAGTGCTGTTGTTCGACGACCAGAACCGGGTCATCGCCGCCAATATGGCGCTGCGCACCCTGCTCGGTGGCCAACTCGACACTCTGATCGGGCGCCGCGCGGAGGAGCTCGCCGACAGCCCCGTACAGATGTTGCTCAGCGGCGGCGACACCTTCGCCTACCTCGGCGCGGACGATCACCACGGCTATTACACCGCCCAGGATCTGCGCCTGCCGCCCGGCGCCCCGGCGGTGCGCGCGCGCCTGCTGCGCGACGTCAGCGAAGTCGAACACCTGCGCGCCGAACGCGAACACCTGCAAACGGAACTGGCGGCCCAGGCGCTGCACGATCCGGTGACCGGCCTGCTCAATCGGCGCGGCCTGATGGTGGCACTGGAACCGCAGGTCTCGCGCAGCCGCCGTTACAGCAGTCCGTTGTCCGTGATCGTCATGGATGTGTACGGCGCCAGCGCCGAAGCCGCCTTCCTGGTACGTATCAGCCAGATCCTCAAGGACCAGCTGCGCTGGGCGGACGTGATCGGTTGCTCCGAGAACCGTGAATTCATCATGGTGCTGCCCGAAACCCACCGCGATGATGCGTTGTCGCTGACGGAAAAACTCAACGAACGCCTGGGACGCGAATTCCAGGGCGGCAACACCGCCTGGGCCGCGTATGGCGTGGTCGAATGGCAGAAGACCGACAACACCAGCACCCTGCTGCGACGTGCCCAGACCGCGCTTGACCAAGGCCGCGCCGCGCGCGACGGTCGCACCGCGGTGGCACTCTGACGGAGCAGCGGAACAGCACCGCGCACGCGGCAATACCGCAACCTCACGGCTGTCGCGCCGGAGTTATTCAGTAGCCATGGACCTCGTCACGGAAACACCGGCAGCCATCGACGGCATTGACCTGCGCACGGTCAAGCGCCGCTTCATGGCACTCAACAATGATCGTCTAAAGCGCGTCTATCAGAGCCTGCGCGATCGGCAGAAGATTTTTTTCGAACTGCTGCCGCTGTTGTTTCACATCAATCACCCCTTGCTGCCCGGCTATCTGTCGAGCAAGACCCCATTGGGTATTGCCGAATACCTCCCGAGCAACCGCGCCATCGAGGCCGGCCGTCGCTTGTCCAAGGGCTTCAGCTATCAGCGCCGCGCGCAGCGCCGCTTCGATATCCACGCCCTGTATCTGATGGGCTCCAGCGGCACCATCGCCTATTCCGACAGCAGCGATTTCGATTTCTGGCTGTGCATCCGTCCGGACATGAACAGCGATGAGCAGCAGTTGCTGGCGCGCAAGGCGGAAGGCATCGAATCCTGGGCGGCCACGCTGGGCTTGGAAGTACATTTCTTCGTCATGAGCGACGAGGCGTTTCGCCGTGGCGAGATGCTCTCGCTATCCGACGAAAGCAGCGGCAGCGCCCAGCATCACTTATTGCTCGACGAATTCTATCGCACTGGCTTGCTGGTGGCCGGGCGCTATCCGATCTGGTGGCTGGTGCCACCCGAACACGACGCCCACTACGACCAGTATGTGCATGATCTCAAGCGCAAGCGTTTCGTCGGGCCCAATGACACCGTCGATTTCGGCGGCATCGCCCACATGCCGGCCGATGAATTCTTCGGCGCGACCCTTTGGCAACTCTATAAAGCCGTGTCTTCGCCGTATAAATCGGTGCTCAAGATTCTGCTCATGGAGAGCTACGCGGCCGAATACCCGCGCACCGAAATGCTCAGCACGCGTTACAAGGCCGCGGTATGGCGCGGCGAGACCAACCTGGATGCGCTCGATCCCTATATACAGATGTGCGCGCGCGTCGAGGAGTATCTGCTCGAACAGGGCGAGCCGAGCCGACTGGAACTGGCGCGGCGTTGTTTCTATTTCAAAGTGAACGAACGCATGGGCCGGCCGGATCGCGCCGGCAACATCACCTGGCGGCGCGAAGCGATGCGCGAACTGGTCAACGCCTGGGGCTGGACGGAAGCGCATCTGCTGATGCTCGACTCACGTTCCACCTGGAAGATCCACCGCGTGCTGGAAGAGCGGCAGGCACTGGTCGAAGCACTCACGCAAAGCTACCGGGCGCTGTCCAGCTTCGCGCGCAAACAGGCCGACGGTCACGCCATCGATCCGGCCGAACTGAATCTGCTCGGCCGGCGACTGTATGCCGCCTTCGAACGCAAGGCCGGCAAGATCGATCTCATCAATCCCGGCATTTCCGAGGATGTGATCGAGGAACGCCTGTCGCTGCATCAGGTGCGCGGCCTCGAACCCGGCTGGGTGTTGTATCGCGGCGATGTGCGTAGCGGCGATACGCAAGGCCAGCGCGCACTGAAACGCGCACACAGCCTGATCGAATGCTGCATCCATTCTCCAGCATGATCAGCCTGCACCCCGACGATTGCGATGTGAGCAACTGGGAATTGCGCTCGATGGTCGACTGTTTGCAGCAACTGTTCCCGGACGGTGAGTTGCAGGATGCGGAGATCGAGGCGCTGGCGCGGCCGGCGCGCATCGGTCAGGCGGCGCTATTCATCAACCTCGGTGTAGATCCCATGTCCGGGCTGACCCGCGACGGCATGCAGCTGGTGAGCAGCCGCACCGATGCCTTGAGTTACGGTGGCCGCTGGGAGAATCTCGCGCTGACTTTCGAGATGATCGCCGTCACCACCTGGCAGGAAGTGCTGACCTTCCGCTATGCCGGCGAGACCGCGCTGTTGGATGCACTGTGCGATTATCTGGCGTGGTCGCCGCTGGCGGCGGTGCAGGCCCCGCTGCCGATGGCCTGCTTCAGCTTTTCCTCCACCCGTGGCGCACCCATTGCGCATCGCGTGGAAGCGGTATTCCGCAATGTCATCGAATGGTTCTACCGGGGCGCGGGCCGCGAGCTCGGTCGTTATGTGCTCCAGGTCGGACATCAATACTTCGTCTTGCAACCGGAGAACGATGTACCGCGCTATAACAAATTCCCCAACCTGCCCGCCTTGCTCACCCACTTGGGCACCCCGCAGGAGACTTTCAGTCAGATCAGCACCGATGCATTCACGCTGGCGGAATCGCCGCTACCCGCCATCTTCGAAATCAACCGCGCCGGCTGCGTGCAATTGTTCTATCAAGTGAATGGCAACCAGGCGCTGGTCTATGTGTTGGACGAGAAGGGTTCGCTGTTCTTCCAGCAAGTCGCCTTCCATGACAACCTCACGTTGCTTACTCAATTCCAGCGCTTCCTGGAAAAGGTGCAGCACCGCCGCGATTTCCTCGCTCGCGAATCCGGCGAACACGCCGACAGCGATGAAATCGAGTACTACCAGATCCTGCAACGCAGCAGTGGCAAGTCCAAGCTGGAACGGCAGAACATCAATCCGTTCAAGCAATCGCGCAGTTACTTCGGCGTGCAGGTGATCGGCGACGTGCTGGAGGAAAACCGCACGGTGCTGACCATGTACTGCAACGAACAGGAATTCTCCACGCTGGAATACGGCGATCGGCTGTTCGAAGAGGTCGCGCGTTATGTGCTGAGCAAACGCGGCAGCGGTCAAACCTATCCGATTTACATCACCGACATCGATCTCGCCCGCGGCCTGCTCGGCGCCGACGCCAGCCAAGGCCTGCAAACGGTGCATTTCCTGAATTACAAGAAACGCATCGAGGCGCGGCTGAATCAGGCGCTCAACGGTCTTTGACTATTCGGTCTCGCGGACGCGCTCCAGAATCGCGCGCAGATCCTGCTCCCAACGCGCGAACACCCCGCCCAGTTCGGAATCGGCATACGCCGCGCGGAGATGTACGGGGTTGGCGGCGATCAACACGGTCTCGTCACCCTCGGCGAAGATCGCGACCTGCAGCGGCAGGTAGGGAATCAGGTCGGGGTAGCGTGCGCTGAGCGCGCGGATCTCCGCCGGCTTGCCGAAGAACACCACGCGGTATTTGTCGGTCTTGAAACCGGACTCGCTCAGCCCGATGTCCACCCGCTGCACACGCGACAGCGTGTAGCCCTGCGCACCAATCGCCTGTTGCAAACTGGCCATGCTTTCCTCGAACTGGGCGGGCGAACGCACCATGAGCAGATCTTCGCCGTGAGCGCTGGCCACGGCGACGAAGACCAGCAACACCAGCAATACGTGCCGCAGCCGCTTCATAACGTGGCCTCTTCGAGGATTTCTTCATACAGCTTGTACATCTCGTCGCAAGCGCGGTCCAACTCGGCGTTGTTGAACAGATGACTCAGGCGTTTGGGATTGATGCTCATCACTAACACCTTGCCTTCATGTTCGACCACGGTCACGCGACACGGCAGAAACAGGCCCACACGCGGGTCCAGCGCCAGGGCGTCGTACAAAAATTTGAAATTGCAGAAGTACACCATCACCTGCCGGGTGTTCTGCTGTTCGGCCGGGAACAAGCCGTCCTCCAGAATCTGATCGCGGATGAGACGGAAATTCTTGCCCACCGCGGCGCGTTTCACGGACTCCACGGTTTCTTCCAGACTGTAGGGCGATTCCATGACCAGCATGGCCGGCTCGGGTTCGATGCTCGCCGGCTTTACCGTGTCCGCCAATTCGCCGAAGCTGCGGATGTGACTGACCAGCGCGTCGATGTCCTGTTCGAACAATCCCTGCTTGAGGAACGACACCATCGGCGTGCCTTCACGCCCCTGCATCAGCGTAGTCTTGATCTGACTATCGCTGGCCGCGGCGAGGAAACCCGGATTGTTCAGCGCCGGCGCGATGATCGGCAGATCGCGCGGACGTGAGAAGGTCACGCCGGTACCATGACCGCCTTGACCGTGATCGCCGTGACAACTCGCGCAGTGCTGCGCGAACAACGCCCCGCCCTTACGGGCATCGCCCTGGATACGCGTGGTCGCGAACATCGGCGTGTCGGTGTGCTTCTGCCAGCCGCGGAGATGTCCGATGATGGCGTCGATCTCGGTGGCACTCAGGCGTGTAAACGCGGGCATAACCCGACCGGGCCGGCCGCGGCGAATCGTCTCGTGCAGGTAAGTGTTGTCGACGCCGGCGAGAAAGGCGGGCAAGGCCAACGGCACACCGACCCCGCCGGTGCCGGTTTCACCGTGACAAACCGCGCAGTGTTGTGCGTACAGGCGCGCACCGTCGGGTTTAGGGGGCGTTACGGCGCTGGCCGAACCCACGACCGTCATCAGCAGGATGAAGCAAGCAGTCAGCAGATGGTTCACGCGCGGCTGTCTCCTGGCAATGCGGGAACGCGGTCCAGTATCCGGACCGCGTGGACGGCTGTCGTTGACGCATATCAACCAAGGTGGGTTGCCGCCCGCCGAAAAACCCTTGCCGGCCTCATTGCGCGGCG
>JACRMO010000265.1 GCA_016214925.1 Gammaproteobacteria bacterium | reverse complement strand
TGGCCTATGTGGCGAATACTTTGTCGTTCCTGCGTGTGGCGGCCTTCAGTCTGAACCATGTCGCGCTGGCGATCGCGGTGTTCACGCTGGCCGGCATGATGGGGCAGACGGGGCACTGGATCACCGTGGTGCTGGGCAATGTATTTATTCTGGTGATGGAAGGCGCGATCGTGGCGATTCAGGTGCTGCGTCTTGAATACTACGAAGGTTTCTCGCGCTTCTTCAGCGGCGACGGGCGCGAGTTCCGACCGTTGACGCTGCGGACATCGCAAGCAAGTTAGTTTGAAACAAGGAGAGCGCTATGTACTGGTTAGTCGGTCTGATTACCTTGAGTCTGCTCGGCACGATGGGGCTGGGCGTGTATCTGGAGTTGTATCCCGTGCCGGCGGGTCGTAATACACCGCGCTGGTGGAAGGGCACAGTGGGTGCCAACCTGCTGACCTTCGTCGGCGGCACGCTCGGTTTGCTGCTGTTGGGCGTGCATGACGTGCTGGCGCAGGCGGCGGCGGGTGGTGGTGCCTTGGACGTTTCCGTCGGCCTCGGCTTGGCGCTGATCGGTATCGGCATCCCCACGGCGCTGGCAACCGTCGGTGCCGGACTGGCGGTGGGGCCGGTGGGCGCGGCGGCGTTGGCGGTGATCTCCGAGAAACCGGAGATGTTCGGCCGCACGCTGATCTATCTGGGTCTCGCGGAAGGTATCGCGATTTACGGTCTGGTGGTGACGATTCTGTTGCTGGGCAAGATCGGCTGAACGGATAAGGACAGCGCCGCCATGGATGACCCGATCGCTTCACCGGTGCCGACACGCATGATCGCGTTGGGCAGCGCCGCGCTCACCGGCGGTTTCAACCTGATCGGTTTCGAGACCGTCGCCGATGCCACCCCGCAGGCGCTGGAGCAATTGCTCGCCGAACTGTTCACCACGCGACAGAAGGCGCTGGTGGTGGTCGAGCAGAACTTGGCGCGCAGCGAAGGGCCCTGGCTCAAGCGCGTGCGCAACGAGGGTGGACGCATCGTGGTGGTCGAGGTGCCGCCGTTGCAGGCACCGGCCAATTACCGGCCACCGGTCGAGGATCTTGTGGAAAGCATTCTCGGTCCGTCTGCATTGGCTGAACGGTAATGAAGTATACGGTAAAGCATGTTTTAAGAATCGGGTGAACGCACCATGAGCCACGAAACACAACTGGTAAGTCTGCAAACCGCGCTGCTGGCACGGGCCAGGGCATTGGCGGATGAAACCACCACCCGCGGCAAACGCGAAGCGGAACGGATTATTCAGGACACGCATGCGCGGCTGCGCGCTCGCGAGGAAAGCGAGCATGTGTCCGCCAAGCTGCGCGCCGAGCGCGTCTACCGGCAGAAGGTGCAGGCCGCGGAGATAAAAATGCGCGCGGAACTCGATCAGCTGCGCTGGGTACATGTGCAACAGGTCATGGATGCGTTGCAGGCGCGGCTGACCGCGCTGGTCGAGGACCAACAGCGGTATCTGCCGCTGCTCAAGGCGCTGATCGCCGGTGCGGCGCAGGCCATCGAAGACCAGGACCTGGTCGCGGAAGTGAATGCGCGCGACTATACGCATTTGCAGTCGCAGTGGTCGGCCATCGCCGCCGAGGTCGCGCCGGGCAAACGCATCGCACTCTCGCCCGCGGGCAAGGAGAGCAGCGGCGGTGTCTTGGTGCGCAATGCGGACAACACGATCCGTGTGGACAACTTTTTCGAGGGACGTCTGGAACGACTGGCCGATGCGATGCAGCGTGTGATCGTCGAACGCCTGTTCGCCATGGCGACGCCCATGGGGAGTATGTTAAGTGGGTAAAATCATCGAGATCAACGGCCCGATCGTCACCGTCGAGCTGCCCAATGTGCGTACCGGCGAACAGGTCAAGGTCGGCAAGCTGGGGCTGGTCGGCGAGGTCATTGCGCGTGACGGAGAACGCGCGGTGGTGCAGGTCTACGAAACCACCGAATCCTTATGTCCGGGCGAACAGGCCGAACCGCTGGGTTATCCGCTGTCCGTGGAATTGGGGCCGGGATTGCTCGGCCAGATCTTCGACGGTGTGCAGCGACCCTTGACGACTATTTTCCAGCAGAGCGGCGATCACATCGCGCGTGGCCTGGAGGTGAAACCGCTCGACCGCGACAAACAATGGCGCTTCGAGCCCGCCGAACAACCCGAGCTCGGTCAGCCCATCGCCGCGGGCAGTGTGCTCGGCACCGTGCAGGAAACCGCTTCGATTCAGCATCGTATTCTGGTACCACCGGATGTCACCGGCGAGTTGATCGACCGTGTTCCCGCGGGCGATTACACGCTGGAACAGATCATCGCGCGGGTGCGTGATCACGATGGGCATATCCATGCATTGAAGCTCTATCATCGCTGGCCGGTGCGCAGTCCGCGGCCGTATCAGCATCGCGATCACGCCTCGGTGCCGCTGATCACCGGGCAACGCATCCTCGACACTTTCTTTCCGCTGGTGAAAGGTGGCAAGGCGGCGGTTCCAGGACCGTTCGGCGCCGGCAAGACCGTGGTGCAACAGCAGATCGCGCGCTGGTCCAACGCCGATATCGTGATCTACGTCGGCTGTGGCGAGCGCGGCAACGAGCTGGTGGATATTCTGGAAACCTTTCCCGAACTCATCGACCCCAACACCGGCCGTTCGCTGATGGAACGCACACTGCTGGTGGCCAACACCTCGAACATGCCGGTGGTGGCGCGCGAGGCGTCGGTCTATATCGGTGTGACGCTGGCCGAGTATTTCCGCGATCAGGGCTACGACGTGGTGATGGTGGCCGATTCCACCAGCCGCTGGGCGGAAGCCCTGCGCGAAGTGGCGGGGCGCCTCGGCCAGATGCCGGTGGAAGAAGGTTATCCCGCCTATCTCGCCTCGCGGCTGTCGGCCTTCTACGAACGCGCCGGGCGCGTACGCACGCTGTCGGGCGCGAGTGGATCGGTCACGCTGATCGGTGCGGTGTCGCCGCCGGGCGGCGATTTCTCCGAGCCGGTGACCAGTCACACCAAGGAAATCGTGCAGACCTTCTGGGCGCTCTCGAAGGAGCTGGCTGATTCGCGGCATTACCCCTCGGTGGATTGGAACGACAGCTTCTCAGGATATGTCGCCACCGCCAGCGGCTGGTGGGACAAGAACGTCGGACCCGGGTGGAAGGAGAAGCGCGCCGAGGCGCTGGGTCTGCTGGCGCAGGCTGATGAACTGTCGCGCATCGTCAATCTGGTCGGCCCCGAGGCCTTGTCACCGGTGCAGCGCTGGACGCTGGAAGGTTCGGTCCTGATCAAGGACGCGGTGTTGCAACAAAGCGCGCTCGATCCCATCGACAGTTATTCCTCGCCGGAAAAACAGTATGTGCTGCTGGATCTGATATTGAGCATCTATCACCAGGGTCTCGATCTGCTCAGTCTGGGTGTGCCGGTGCAGGAGTTGCTGGTGTTGCCCATTCTGGGTCGGGCGCGGCGCATCAAGGGTGTCTATGCCAGTGACAGGGTCGATGAACTGCGCGCGTTCGGCACGGAGATCCATCAGGCCTTCGATGGCCTGCGCGCGGAGTACGGAAAATCGCAGCGGGTGGTGTCATGAGCGCGAAAGAATACTGCAAATCCTCGGCGGCGCGCGGCGGGTTGTTGTTCATGCGCGGCGTGCCGGATGTGGCGCTGGGCGATCGGGTACAGGTGCGCGATCACAAGAACCGCAAACGCAGCGGCCAGGTGATCCGTACCTCCAACGAGTTGGTGCTGGTGCAGGTGTTCGAGGGCACGGACGATCTGGATCTGGAGCGTACCTGGGTGCGTTTTCTCGGCGAGCCGGTGGAGCTGTCGCTGACGCCGGAAATACTCGGTCGTGTCTTCAACGGTGTCGGTCAGCCGCGTGATGATCGTCCGCCGTTGGTGTCCAGCCTGAAACGCAACGTCAACGGCGCGCCGGTGAATCCGGCCGCGCGCGCCTATCCGCGCGAGTTCATCCAGACCGGCATTTCCACCATCGACGGCCTCGACTCGCTGGTGCGCGGCCAGAAGCTGCCGATCTTTTCCGGCTCGGGTCTGCCGCACAATCGTCTCGCCGCGCAGATCGTGCGCCAGGCGAAACTGCTCGGCGAGGACACGCAGTTCGCCGTGGTGTTCGCCGCCATGGGCGTGTCCTATGACGACGCGCGCTTCTTCCAGGAGGATTTTGAATCCAGCGGCGTGCTCGGCAATGTGGTGATGTTCACCAACCTGGCCGACGATCCGCCCATCGAACGCTTGATCCTGCCGCGCACCGCGCTGACCGCCGCCGAGTATCTGGCCTATGATCTCGACATGCATGTGCTGGTGGTGATGACCGACATGACGCATTACGCCGAGGCGTTGCGCGAGGTCGCCACAGCCAAGGGCGACGTGCCCTCGCGCAAGGGTTATCCGGGCTATCTGTATTCGGACCTCGCCGAGCTGTACGAACGCGCCGGGCGTATCAAGGAACGCCGCGGCTCGATCACCATGGTGCCGGTGCTGTCCATGCCCAGCGACGATATCACCCATCCGATCCCGGATCTCACTGGCTATATCACCGAAG
>JACRMO010000264.1 GCA_016214925.1 Gammaproteobacteria bacterium | reverse complement strand
GCCGCGCGCACCTCGGCGCCGACTTCGAAGGCCTGCGGACCGATGGCCGGGCCGAGCCACGCGAGCAGGCTGCTACCCGAAAGTTCCAACGCGGCGATGGTCGCTTCGATCACACCGTCGGCCAGCCCGCGCCACCCGGCATGCGCCGCAGCGACGCGCGTGCCGGTGCGGTCGCACAACAGCACCGGCAGGCAATCGGCGGTCATCACCACGCAGACATGTCCGGGCGTGCGACTCACCGCGGCGTCGCCCTCGGCGCCAAGCATGGCGGCATCGGCGTCGACAATGCCGCGACCATGCACCTGCGTCAGCCAGACCGGTTCCGCCGGCAAGGACAACTGTTCGCGCAAGCGCCGACGGTTCTCGGCCACCGCGCGCGGAGCATCCGCCACATGTTCGGCGAGATTCATCGACGCATACGCGCCCACGCTCACCCCGCCGCTGCGGGTCGTGGTGATTGCCTTCACCCAGGCGGGCGCGGGCCAATCGGGGATGATCCAATCATGCAGAGTCATGGCGTTTAAAAAAACCTTGAGTTGTTACTCACACCGAAGGCCGCAAAGCGCGCAAAGGATTTTCATAACTAAAAAACTTAGCGTTCTTTGCGGCCTTCGGTGTGCATACTCCCTCTACTCCACTGCCTCCACATCATCCTCCAGCGCCTGGATCAGCTCCACCATATCCGCCGGCAACGGCGAGTGCCATTCGAGAATCTCGCCGCCGACCGGATGGCGCAGGCTCAGGCGCGTGGCGTGCAGTGCTTGGCGCGTGAAGCCTTGCACAGCGGCTCGCGCCGGCGCGGACATGCCGGCCGGTGGACGCGGGCGTCCGCTGTAGACGGGATCGCCGAGCAGCGGATGGCGGATATAGGCCATGTGTACGCGAATCTGATGGGTGCGGCCGGTTTCCAGATTCACGCGCACCAGACTGTGGGCGCGGTAACGCGCCTCGATGCGGTAATGGGTGATCGCCGGCTTGCCGAAGCTGGTCACGGCCATGCGCTTGCGGTCGGTGGCATGCCGACCGATCGGCGCATCGACGGTACCACCGGCAATCAGCAGTCCCCAGACCACCGCCAGATATTCGCGCTTGACGCTGCGCGCCTGCAATTGCGCGACCAGTGATTGATGGGCGGTAAGGTTGCGTGCCACCACCAACAGACCGCTGGTGTCCTTGTCCAGCCGATCCACGATGCCGGCACGCGGCACCGTCGCCAATGTTGGATCGTAATGCAGCAGCGCATTTTGCAGCGTACCGTCGGGATTGCCGGCGGCGGGATGCACCACCAGACCGGCCGGTTTGTCGATCACCAGCAGGTCGTGATCCGCATAGACAATCGTCAGCGCAATGTCCTGTGCCACCACCCCCGTGTCTTCTTCGAGCTCGGCGGCGATCACCACCTGTTCGCCGCCCAGCACACGGTCCTTGCCCTTGCGCTGAGCACCGTCGACCGTCACCGCGCCCGTGCGTATCCACAGCTGCAGGCGGCTGCGCGAATACTCCGGGAACAGCTCGGCCAGCACCTGATCGAGACGCTGGCCGGCCGCGGCACCGGGTATCGCGGCCGCCAATTCGACCACGCGACTCATCGGCGTGGACACCGGTTTGGGGTATACTGCCGGCGCTTGTCCCGCCGGGGGGCAGCGCGTTCGTGGGTCATGGCACTGGAAGGTAACTGCATGCGTCTCGCTACAATTCTGTTGGTGCTGGTGGGTTTGCTCGGCGGCTGCTCACTGCTGCCGGACCAGATCGACGAAACCAAGGACTGGTCGGCTCAGAAACTTTATTCCGAGGCGAAAAGTTCGCTCGACGAATCCGACTGGGAACGCTCCATCGACCTGTTCGAGAAACTCGAAGCGCGCTATCCGTTCGGTCGTTATGCCCAGCAGGCGCTGCTGGAATCCGCCTACGCCTATTACAAATTCGACGAACCGGAATCCGCCATCGCCTCGGTGGATCGTTTCATCAAAACCTATCCGCGCCACCCGAACCTGGATTATGCCTACTATCTGCGCGGTCTGGTGAACTTCAATCGCGGCGACTCGCTCATCGATCGCGTCGCGCCGCGCGACCCGTCGGAACGCGACGCCGGCGCGGCCCGCCAGGCGTACTTCGATTTCGCCGAACTGGTCAAGCGCTTCCCAAAGAGCCGTTACGCCGAGGACGCCGGTCAGCGCATGGTCTACCTGCGCAACAACCTGGCCCAATACGAAATGCATGTCGCCGACTATTACATGCGCCGCGGCGCCTATGTCGCCGCCGCCAATCGCGCCAAGCAAGTGATCGAGAGCTACGAAGGCACACCCGCCGTGCCGGTGGCGCTGGAAACCCTGGTACAGGCCTATCGCAAACTCGGCCTGGACGATCTCGCCGCCGACGCCGAACGGGTGTTGAAGCTCAATTACCCGGACCGGGTGGTGAACCTCTAGTAGCCGTAGGATGGGTGGAGCGTAGCGCAACCCATCATGACCGGGCCCGGTGTTCGATCGATGGGTTACGGCGCGAAACGCCTCCACCCATCCTACGTCACTAATATACCGCTGCGGTGGGGACAGATCTTCAGCTCTGTCCCCGTTGTGGTTCCACTCAGCCGAGCGGAGCCTCCAACAACCTACCTTCATGCTCCTCGGCGGCTTCTCGGCGGCTTCGTTTGTCCGCGTGGTCCGCACGGTCGGGGACAGAGCTGAAGATCTGTCCCCGCGTCGGCGGAGCATTACGAGGCGGAATCAAATCGCGTCGTTGTCGCGTTCGCCGGTGCGGATGCGGACGACCCGGATGACATCGGTGACGAATATCTTGCCGTCGCCAATCTTGCCGGTACGCGCGGCATTGGTGATCACATCGATACAGCGGTCCACCTGATCGTCGTTGATGACGATCTCCAGCTTCATCTTGGGCAGGAAATCCACCACGTATTCGGCGCCGCGATAGAGCTCGGTGTGGCCCTTCTGGCGGCCGAACCCCTTCACCTCGATGGCCGTCATGCCGGCGATACCGATTTCCGACAGCGCCTCGCGCACATCGTCCAGCTTGAAGGGTTTGATGACGGCTTCGATCTTTTTCATGGTGCCTTCTCCAGGAGCCTCGGGGTGTTCGTGGTGCAGTAAGATAGCGCAACTGGGCGTTTAAATGTAGGTTGGGGTGAGCGCAGCGAACCCCAACGACGGTGGCGGCATCGCGTTGGGGTTCGGCACAGAATGCCTCACCCCAACCTACGGCCCCGATCCCTAGCCCTTGTCCGGCAACTGTGTCGCCAGATACCCCGAGGTAATCGGGTAGCGGCGATCCCGGCCGAAGGCG
>JACRMO010000263.1 GCA_016214925.1 Gammaproteobacteria bacterium | reverse complement strand
TGAAGGGTCCGTGTGAAGCGGGTATGCCGTGCGGGTTTGCGCGCATCGATTTTCCCTTTGACTCATCCGAGGAGAGCACGCCGGATGCAAGCCATGTGGTGCCATTCGAGCTGACCTTGGATGAAGAGGGTGGGACGGTTGCATTCGTCGTTGATCCGGATTCGGATGCTCCGATCCAATCCGATACCGCGCCGGCGCTCATTCTTCCTCCCGTCGTGTTTACTTACCCAGGTGGTTCTTCGGACCTGAGTGGTCCCATTACTCGCGACGAGGCGGGCAATCCAGTCGTCGCCCAGGGTATGTGGGATAATACGAGCTACGGCAGCGACGAAAGCGCGATTGTTAATGGAGGCGAGTTCGTCTGGGGTATTACCGCAACGGCCAATGAGATGCAGAGCCTGATCAGCGGCCTCGGCAGCGACACGATTGCGGTTTACCAGGGCATGACGATGGGTATCACCAACGGCAACGAGGGTGCAGTCAGGTTGGAGGTCAACTTCGACGCCTCCACCTGGAGGGGTGAGTTCAACAATAATGCCTTTACCGCTTCGGGTGATGTCATCGGCTCTGGCTTCGTCTCGGATGCTAAGGGCTTCAGCGAGAACATCGCCTCAGGTGAGGTCAAAGGTGGTTTCGTGAATGCCGGCCACAATGCCATCGGTGGTTACGAGGTCAAGGACGTCGAGGGCATTAAGTCCGCGGATGTGTTCAGTACTACATTGCAGGACGAGCGCGTTTACTGAGCGAAATTAAAGTAGCATTCAGACCACGCAAGGCGCCGTCCCGCCACTTGGCAGGGCGGCGCCTTCTGGTTTATAGTCGGTAGCAATTCGATCTTTCGGGCAAAACTGTCAAGCCAATTCATGATGCAGGTGTCCTTCAAAGCTTTTCTCCCCCAGCGGTTCGCCCGGCTGTCCGCCCGTGCCGCGCTGTCCCTGCGTCTGCTGCTGCCCTAGGCAGCGCACCCATACCCCCTTAATTTCCTGATCAATTTCCCACGCCCGGCGCGCAGACCGGCGGATGCTCTGTTATATTGGCGCGCCAGGCGGGACATCACGGCCAATACCGGCGGCCGGACCCAATGGAGCCAGACTCATGCGTCAGCCAAACAGCAGTCAAGCAGACAAACTCATCATTTTTGATACGACCTTGCGCGATGGCGAACAAAGCCCTGGCGCGTCGATGACCAAGGACGAAAAGGTCCGCATCGCCAAGGCGCTGGAGCGCATGCGCGTCGATGTCATCGAGGCCGGTTTCCCCATCGCCAGCCAGGGTGACTTCGAGGCCGTCGAGGCGGTCGCCCGTGCCGTGCGCGACAGCACGGTCTGTGGTCTGGCGCGTGCGTTAGACAAGGATATCGATCGCGCCGGCGAGGCACTCAAGCCGGCCAACAGCGCGCGTATCCATACCTTCATCGCCACATCACCCATCCACATGAAGATGAAACTGCGGATGGAGCCGGATCAGGTAGTCGAGCAGGCGGTGCGCGCGGTGAAACGCGCCCGGCAGTACACCGACAACGTCGAGTTTTCGCCCGAGGACGCGGGGCGTTCCGAGCTGGATTTTCTCTGTCGTGTGCTCGAAGCGGTGATCGACGCGGGTGCCACGACCGTGAACATTCCGGATACCGTCGGCTATAACGTGCCACAACAGTTTGGTGAGCTGATCCGACAGTTGAGAGCGCGCGTGCCGAACTCCGACAAGGCCGTGTTCTCGGTGCATTGCCACAACGATCTCGGTTTGGCGGTGGCCAATTCCTTGTCCGCGGTGCTTAACGGTGCGCGTCAGGTCGAGTGCACGATCAACGGTCTCGGCGAGCGTGCGGGGAATGCCGCGCTTGAAGAAGTGGTCATGGCGGTGCGAACACGCCGCGATCTGTTTAGCTGCGATACCACGTTGGACACCACACAGATCATGACCTGTTCGCGCTTGGTCTCCAGCGTCACCGGATTTCCGGTGCAGCCGAACAAGGCCATCGTCGGCGCCAATGCCTTCGCGCATGAATCCGGTATTCATCAGGACGGCGTCCTCAAGAGTCGTGAGACCTACGAAATCATGCGCGCGCAAGATGTGGGTTGGAGTGCCAACCGTATCGTGTTGGGCAAACATTCTGGTCGCAACGCCTTCCGTAGCCGTTTGTCCGATCTGGGTATTGAGTTTGGTTCGGAGGAGGCGCTCAACGAAGCATTCACACGCTTCAAGGATCTCGCCGACAAGAAACACGACATCTACGACGAGGATCTTCAGGCGCTGGTGAGCGAGAGTAATCTCGCGGCGGAGAACGAACGCTTCAAACTGGTGGCATTGCGAGTTTGTTCCGAGACCGGCGAGACACCGTCGGCCGAGATCGCGTTATCGGTGGATGGTGAGGAACGGCGTGCGCATGCCTTGGGCAGTGGACCCGTGGACGCGGCATTCCGTGCTATCGAAACGATCGTCAGCAGTGGCACCGAGTTGCAATTGTATTCGGTGAACAACATCACCAGCGGCACGGACGCGCAAGGCGAGGTGACGGTGCGATTGGAAAAGGCCGGGCGCATCGTCAATGGTCAGGGCGCGGACACCGATATCGTGGTCGCCTCGGCCAAGGCCTACGTGAATGCCTGAGAACTTAAGCGTGAGCTGCGGGGATTAAGGGGGCATAGTGGGCGGCGAGCTGCGGGCGCAGTATCTGCAAGCTATGGGCATCGATGCATGGCGCTCGCGTTCGTCCAGCGTCGATGCCCAAGCCATTCTGGCCGAATCGGGTGCTCTGCCTGTATCGCCCGCTTCTATGGGTGATGTCGCGCCGCGTATCTCGCCAGGTATTGACCCGGATATAGACTGGGATACTCTACAACGGCAGGTTGCGAGCTGTACGCGCTGCGACCTGCACCGCACGCGTACCCAGACTGTATTCGGCGTCGGCAATCGCACTGCCGATTGGTTGGTGATCGGCGAGGCGCCCGGTGCCGAGGAAGATAAGCGCGGCGAGCCCTTCGTCGGGCGTGCGGGGCAATTGTTGGATGCCATGCTCGCGGCCATTAATCTGGATCGCCGCCGTGCGTACATCGCCAATATCCTCAAATGCCGGCCGCCCAATAACCGCGATCCACAGGCGCATGAAGTCGCCTGCTGCGAGCCGTATCTGCAACAACAGATCGCGCTCATACAGCCGCGGCTGATCCTGGCGGTCGGGCGCATTGCCGCGCAGAATCTACTCAAGACCGATGCGCCGCTTGCGCGTCTGCGCGGTCGCGTTCATCGGTATGGTGAACGGCAAACGCCGTTGATCGTCACGTATCATCCTGCCTATCTGCTGCGTACACCCGGCGACAAGCGCAAGGCCTGGGACGACCTGCAATTGGCTGTGCGTATATACAGTGAACTCGATAAAGGCGGCAGCGTATGAGCGCTATTCCGAAATCCGCGGGAGGGCAGTTCCGACCCATGACCGAGGACGACCTCGCGGAGATCATGGACATCGAATACCGCGCCTACCCGTTTCCCTGGTCGCGCGGCATCCTGCGCGATTGTATGCGCATCGGGCCTACCCATTTCCCTGGACCCGCGGCATTCTCCGCGATTGCCTGCGGGTCGGTTATAGCTGCTGGCTGTATGAGGTCGCGGGCGTCATCCATGGCTACGGCGTGATGAGTGCCGCTGCCGGCGAGGCGCATATCCTGAATCTGTGCGTGCGCCCCGAGTCCCAAGGGCAGGGGCTGGGCCGTAAGATAATGACCCACTTCATCGCGCTGGCACGCCGTCATGGCGTCGATACCCTGCTCCTGGAAGTCCGCCCCTCAAACCTGGCGGCGCTGGCCTTGTATCAGAATATGGGTTTCAACGAAGTTGGGGTGCGCAAGGACTATTACCCGGCCGAGCAGGGGCGAGAGGATGCGCTGATATTGGCCTTGGCGCTCGCATGATTTCTTGGGAGCGAAGAAATACCGAATTGTCGTAATTCTTGACAGCCTATTACCAGGGGGCGTTCGTTCTGAATACTGCCGTAACCCATTAATAGCATATAGTTATTCTTTGCCTATTCGGGGAGCCTGTCTTGCCAAGGATGTCGGATTAGTTTCCATTCAGTCCCGGATGGCCTCGCGGGATAAGATTTAACTTCATGATTTAAAATAACAAAGAATGAGGACGGCTAGCGGGCACGGTCTTTGCTATCAAGGAATAACATTTAGATTTTTTGCACTATACAGAATGATGCCACCTAGCTTTATCGTGGGTGGAACACCGTCGGGGGAGTTTTATTACATGAAAAAACTAACAAAATTGATGCTGGTACTGGCCCAGTTGGGCTTGATGGGAGCGGCGCAGGCCGCGAGCGTGTCGCTCAGCCCAACGTCGCAGCCGGTCGTGCTCGGTAATAGTGTGTCTTTCGCGGTCAACGTTGATTTCAGCGATGCAGCGACAATCGGCGGTCGTTTCCAGTTGAGCTACGATTCTAGCCTTTTGGGCTTCACGAGCTTCAGCTACAACAGTGGCTTTACCTCTGGTCTGACGACATATACGCCGACCCTGTCCAACGGCCTGATCAATGACCTTGGCTTTGCAGGTCTAGTCTCGGGTTCTGGCACGCTCGGAACGGTGACATTCTCGACCCTGAACACGGGGAGCGCGAACCTCGCGACGGGGGCTTATTCCGATCCCTTCTACCGTTTCCGCAACAGCACCGGTTCCAGCTTTCTCACCGTGACTTACGGTGGTGCCACGGCCCAGGTGTCCGCCGTGCCGGCACCCGCTGCACTCTGGCTGATGGCCAGCGGACTCAGCGCCTTGGGTCTGGGACTGCGTCGCCGTCGCGCCTAAGGGGAGTGGATCCAATCAAAGCGGCGCTTGGCGCCGCTTTTTTTATGGCCGCCGTCTGATCTATCGCGTGTGATCGGTTACAATGCGCGCGTTGTTCAGCGCTGAAAGCTCCCCATGACCGATCTGCTCCTTGAGGCGGCCCGCCGCCGCACCTTTGCCATTATTTCCCATCCCGATGCCGGCAAGACCACGCTGACGGAGAAGCTGTTGCTGTTCGGCGGCGCGATCCAGCTCGCCGGCACCGTGAAGGGCCGCAAGGCCGCGCGCCATGCGACCTCCGACTGGATGGAACTGGAAAAGCAGCGCGGTATCTCGATTACGTCTTCGGTTATGCAGTTTCCCTACAAGGACTGCATGATCAATCTGCTGGACACGCCCGGCCACGAAGACTTCTCCGAAGACACCTACCGTACCTTGACCGCGGTGGACTCGGCGCTGATGGTGATAGACGCCGCCAAGGGCGTCGAGGAACGCACTATCAAACTGATGGACGTCTGCCGGCTGCGCGACACGCCCATTATGACCTTCATCAACAAGCTCGACCGCGAGGGCCGCGAGCCCATCGAACTGCTCGATGAAGTAGAGTCCGTGCTCAAGATCCAGTGTTCGCCCATCACTTGGCCGATCGGCATGGGCAAGCGCTTCAAGGGCGTGTATCACCTCATCGAAGACAGCGTGCATCTATACACGCCCGGCAAGGGCAGCGTGCGTCAGGATGTCACGGTCATCAAAGGCATCGATAATCCGCTGCTCAATGATGTGCTGGGCGATCATGTGGCCGAACTGCGTGACGAGATCGAACTGATACGCGGCGCCAGCCACGCGTTCGATGTGCAAGCCTATTTGGCCGGCAAGCAGACGCCGGTATTTTTCGGCTCGGCCATCAACAATTTCGGTATCCAGGAGCTGCTCGATTATTTCACCGTATACGCCCCGGTGCCGCTCGCACGCCAGACCCTCACGCGCGTGGTCGAGCCCACCGAAGAGAAATTCACCGGCTTCGTGTTCAAGATCCAGGCGAACATGGACCCGCAGCACCGCGACCGCATCGCCTTTTTGCGTGTCTGTTCCGGCAGCTACCAGAAAGGCATGCGCATGCGTCATGTGCGCATCGCCCGCGACGTGCAGATTTCCAACGCGCTGACCTTCCTGGCTTCCGAGCGCGGCCATGTCGAAGAGGCTTGGCCCGGTGACATCATCGGCCTGCACAACCACGGCACGATTCGCATCGGCGATACCTTCACTCAAGGCGAAGACCTCAAGTACACCGGTATCCCGAGCTTCGCGCCGGAACTGTTCCGTCGTGCCATCCTGCGCGACCCCCTGCGCATGAAGGCGCTGCAGAAAGGTTTGGAGCAATTGTGCGAGGAGGGCGCGACGCAGTTATTCCGGCCGCTGAAGAACAACGACATGATTCTGGGCGCGGTGGGTATCCTGCAGTTCGATGTCGTTGCCCATCGCTTGCGTGACGAATACAACGTCGAGTGCGTCTTCGAGAACGTCGCTGTCGCCACCGCGCGCTGGGTGGAATGCGAAGATCCGAAGGTCATGGAGAAATTCCGCGAAAAGGCCTACGAGAATCTGGCCATCGACCAGGGCGGCGACCTGGTCTATATCGCGCCCACCCGCGTCAACCTCGACATGGCCATTGAGCGTCATCCCGAGGTGCGCTTCTTCGCCACCCGCGAGCATTGACCTGACTTATTGCGGCGGAATCTCCAGAAACACACCAAAGGGCGCAAAGAACGCGCGAGCGTTTCAAGAAATGGTTTTCTTCGCGCCCTTTGGTGTGAACACGATTTCTTCCGCTGATTCCGTGGCTATCCTCAACTGAACCGATAGCCCCGCGGCACTACCACCACGCCGTCGTCCGAGACGGTGAAGCGCTGGCGATCCTTCTCGATGTCGAAGCCGATACGTTCGTCGTTCGGGACCTCGACGTGCTTGTCGATAATGCAGCGCCTGATCCGCGCGCCATCGCCGATGCGCACACTGTTGAAGATAATCGAGTCATGCACTTCCGCTTCGTCGCCGATGTACACATTCGGAAACAGGATGGAGTGCTGCACGCTGCCGCCGGCGAT
>JACRMO010000267.1 GCA_016214925.1 Gammaproteobacteria bacterium | reverse complement strand
GCCGCGCCCAGCGATCTGGTCGCGATCCTGGAAGCGCTCAAGGAAGCCGGGGCGTTGCGGGCGGAGCTGATCATCCTTTAGGCATGCCGTGATATGACCTCCGCTATCGACACCAATGTCTACACCGACATGCAAGGCTTGGCGCAACTGCGTCAGCAGGTGCGTGCGGAAGGTGACGAGCGTTCGCCGGAAACCTTGCGCAAGGTCGCCGGGCAGTTCGAGGCGATGTTCGTGCAGCAGATATTGAAGACCATGCGCGAGTCCTGTCTCAACGAGGGATTGATGGACAACGACCAGTCGCGGTTATATCAGGGCATGTTCGATCAGCAGATCGCTTTGGAGATGAGCCGCGGCCAGGGTTTGGGACTGTCCGATATGCTGGTGCGCCAACTCGGCGGCGACAGTGCCGCCAATGCGGAGCCGCGCGTGCGCGAACCGGCTGATCCGTTCCTCGTCCCGGCCATGGCCGCGCGGCGCCCGGTATCGCTTGCCTACGGGCAACACCGCCCAGCCGCGCTCGATGCTGCGCCGCCGGCCGATGCCGTGTCCGGTTGTAGCGGTGTGCCACTGAATGATGTGCGCCAGAATGATGTGCTGGGGGACACCCCTGTGCGCGAATGGCGTCCCGCCAGCCAGAAAGAATTCATCACCGATTTGTGGCCGCATGCCGAGAGTGCCGCACGCAAGCTCGGGGTCGATCCGAAGGTGCTGCTCGCGCAGGCGGCGCTGGAAACCGGCTGGGGCCAGCACATCATGCAACGGCGCGATGGTAGCAGCAGTCACAATCTGTTCGGTATCAAGGCCGACGGGCGTTGGTCGGGGGATCAGGTCAATCATCGCACGGTGGAATTCCGCCACGGCGTGTTGCAGCGCGAACAGGCGAGCTTCCGCGCCTATGCCTCGCCGGGCCGCAGCCTGGCCGATTATGCCGAGTTCATCCGCAACAATCCGCGTTATGAAGATGCGCTGGGCAGCGATGACCCGCACCGCTATGTGATGGAACTGCAACGCGCGGGTTACGCCACCGATCCGGCCTACGGACGTAAGATCATGAATATCTACAACAGCGATGAATTCCAGTACGCGGTCGCCGCGGCTCAATATCAGCAGCGCCAAGCCGCTACAGAGGCACAGGAGGTGTCCGTCGTGGACGCACAGCCGAACAGCATGCCGGCGCAGAATACGCCGCAGAATTCCCCGCTGTGGGATTCTCCACCGCGGGATTCCATTGACGTCGCGTCCCTGTACGCTGGGGAGGGCTGAGTATGTCTAGCGGCATCTTCGGTACGGCGACCTCGGGTCTGTTGGCGTTTCAGCGTGCCTTGAGCACCACCGGACACAACATCGCCAACGTCAACACCCCGGGTTTCAGTCGGCAGCGGGTCGAAGTCGTGACCCAGACGCCGCAGGCCAGCGGGGCCGGGTTTATCGGCAGCGGCGTGAAGGTCAGTACGATCACGCGGCTTTACGACCAGTTCCTGGTGGAACGCGTACGCGCCAGCACCTCGTCCTCCAACAATTTGGATATCTATAGCCAATACGCCGGACGGGTCGCGGATGTGCTCGGTGACGCCAAGGTCGGGCTCAATGGCGCCCTGGAGAGTTTTTTCAATTCCGTGCAGACCTTGGCGAACGATCCCACATCGGTCCCCGCGCGTCAGTTGGTGTTGTCCGACGCGGATTCCCTGGTGGAGCGTTTCCATTACCTGGACGACCAGCTCGATACGACCCGTGCGGAAGTCAACGATCAGCTCGGTTCGCTGGTTGGCGAAGTGAATACCCTCAGCCAATCCATTGCCGATATCAACAAGGAAATTGCGGCTGCGATCGGCCATGGGGGTGGTCAGCCGCCCAATGACTTGCTGGATACGCGCGATCAAATGCTGGAGCAGTTGTCCGGGCTGGTTGCCGTGACACGACTCGAACAGGACGACGGCGCCGTGAACGTGTTCATCGGCAACGGCCAGTCGCTGGTCACGGGCTTCACCGCGGCCACCCTGAGCGTGCAGGGCAGTGCCTACAACGCCACCGAGAAGGACATCATGTACAGCGTCGGTGCGGTGTCATCGCCCATCACCAACAATATCAGCGGTGGAAAGCTCGGCGGCCTGCTCAATTTCCGCAGCGAAATGCTGGATACGGCGCAGAATGCCCTGGGACGCATCAGCGCGGTGCTGGGCACCGAGTTCAATTTGCAGCACGCTTTGGGTGTGGACCTCGACGGTAATCTGGGCGGTGACTTCTTCAGCCTGGGCACACCTCAGGTCAGCGCACACAATGGCAATACCGGGACCGGCACGGTGGCGGCGAGTTTCGACACCACAACGATCGGCGCGCTGACCATCCAGGATTACATTATCAGCTATGACGGTGCGGCCTGGAATCTGACCGATGTCGACGGTAATGCCGTGACCATGACCGGGTTGGGTACAGTAGGGTCGCCGTTCAATGCCGATGGATTGAATATCGTTGTCGGTGGAGTACCGGTTGCAGGCGACCGTTACATGATCCGGCCGACGCGCGATGGTGGCGAGGATGTTGGTCTGGCGATCGGCAGCGTGCGTGCGATTGCGGCGGCCGCGCCGGTGCATATCACCGAGGCGACCAACGCCAATGGCCTTCCCACCAACGGCGGCACGGGGCAGCTCGCGTATACCAGCGTCGACACCGGCTTTACGGCCTTGGCGGGTAATATCACCTTCACCTTCGATACCGCGCTTAACCAGCTCAGTTATACCGACGGCGGCGCGGTGAACGGCACGCTGGCCTACAATCCCGCGACCGACAGTGGCACCAGCTTCAATGTCGCCGGGGTGAATTTCACCGTAACGGGTACACCGGCCAATGGCGACGTCTTTGTACTCGGCAACAACACCAGTGGTATCGGCGATAATGCCAATGCCTTGTTGTTGGCGGGATTGCAGACCGGATTGACCGTCGAAAACGGAACTACGAATTTCCAAGGCGCCTATGCGCAATTGATTTCGGACATGGGTACCAAGACACGCCAGGCCGAAGTCGGCGGAACGGCGCAGAAGGCTCTGCTGCGCCAGGCGCGCGAGGACCGGGATGCTTTGTCGGGCGTCAATCTGGACGAGGAGGCCGCCAATATGATGCGCTTCCAGCAGGCTTATCAGGCCATGGCTCAGATGGTCACCGTGGCGGATGAAATGTTCCAGACCTTGTTATCTGCTGTGCGGAGGTAGTCCACCATGCGTATTGCGTCAATGCAGGTTTTCCAAAGTGGGCTCGATGCCATGCTTGATCAGCAGACGCGGCTGTTCAAGACCCAGTTGCAATTGTCCACGGGGAAAAAATTCACCAGTCCCGCGGATGACCCAACCGCCGCGGCACAGGTCATGGGGTTCAATGAGACGCTTGCCATCACTGGGCAATATCAGTCCAATATCACTGCCGCGAAGGCGCGCCTGGATCTGGAAGATGTGGCGCTTGAAAGCGCGGTGAATGTTCTGCAGCGGACCCGCGAATTGACGGTGCGCGGATTGAACGATTCGCTGGGTGCGGAGGGGCGCAGGGCGGTTGCCCAGGAGGTGCGACAGTTGATGGATGAAATGCAGGCGGTGGCCAATATGCAGGACGGCAACGGCGATTATATGTTTGCCGGTTATCGCGTCCAGAGTGCGCCGTTCAGCAATAATGGCGCTGGCACGTTCAGCTATGCCGGTGACCAGGGACAACGGCAACTGCAGATTGGCCCAGGACGCCAGGTCGCGGACAGCGATTCGGGCCTTGATGTGTTTATGAAAGTGGCGGATCCGGCGGGTGGTTATCAGGATGTGTTCAGCATGCTCTATGGTCTGGCCACCGATCTGGAGGCCAATGCGCCGCAGTTGGCCAGTCTCGGCGAGATCGACAACGCCATGGAGCACATGCTCCAGGTGCGTGCCCGCGTGGGCGCGCGGCTCAACACCATAGACGATCAGGAGCAGGCCAACAATTATCTGGAGATACAGATCTCGAGCGTGCGTTCCACTGTCGAGGATATAGACATCGCCGATGTCTACAGCCGTCTCCAGCAGCAGACTTTGGTGTTACAAGCGGCGCAACAGGCCTTCGCGAAAGTCGAGGGAATGTCGCTGTTCAATTATCTGCGCTAACGCAGGCGTTCAGATCGGCGTGCCGGGCGATTTCCGGCCCGCCCTCAGGCGAAGTATTGCGCGAAGTCGTTGCCGGCCTGTTCGAACTGTTCCATCTGACCTATGTCGATCCAGTAATCGCGCAGCGGGAAGCTGCCCACTGCCTGATCGTCGCGGATCAGGGAGTCGAACAGCGAGGGCATATCGAAGTACTTGCCACTCGGGATGCGGTCGAGCATGTCCGGATTGAGCACGTAGATGCCGGCATTGACGTGATAGCGTTGGATGGGCTTTTCCACGATGGTGCGTACCCGGTGTCCTTCGAGTTGGATCACACCATAGGGAACCTGGTGATGATATTCGCGCACGCATAGCGTGGCCGCGGAGCCCTGACGCTGGTGAAAATCGAGCAGCCGGACGAAATCCACTTTGGTGAGCACATCGCCGTTCATCACGAAGAACGGTTTGTCGGGCCGTTCCGGCAGCAGGCTCAGTGCGCCGGCGGTGCCGAGCGGGTTATTCTCTTCGATATAGCGGATGTCCACATCCCACTGCCGGCCATCGCCGAAATGTTCCCGGATCATCTCGCCCATGTAGTTGATGCACAGATAAAAGCGATGAAAGCCGTGGGCGGTAAAGTTTTCAATAATGGTTTCGAGGATCGGTTTGGAGCCAATCTTGAGCAAGGGCTTGGGCCGATCGTTGGTGAGCGGCCGCAGGCGCGTGCCGAGTCCGCCCGCCATCAACACGACGACGTTGTCGCGCACCGGTTCCACCGGCGGTTCGTAACGGGCCAGGCCGACCATGCAACCCTTGGCATCCAACAACGGCAGATGGCGCAGGGTGTGACGTTGCATGGCGCGCTGCCAGAGCGATTCGTCTTCGTCGACCAGGCCGGTGACCGGATTGGAATTCATGATGCCGGCGACGGGCGTGTCCAGACCTTCGCCGCGCAGCAGGGCGCGGCGGATGTCGCCGTCGGTGACCGTACCCATCAGGTGGCAACCGTCGTCCACCACCAGCGCGATCTGCATGCCGCCGCGGTCGATCACGGCCAGCACCTCCTTCATCGGTGCGGTGGAGGGAACGGCGATTTTCTTCCAGTCATTCATAGAAGGCACCGGATGGAACGGTCAGTAGTCATGTCTGGATTAAAAGCAAGAAGCACGCCATGCTGCTGCTGTCATTGACAAAGCCTCGTACCGTGGCGGCAGGACGCCGTGAATACATCCCTGTAGGCTTGACGGCCGCATCCCTGCGGCCGACACCTGCCGCCACGGTACGAGGCTTTGTCAATGCAGGTTTTAATCGTTGCTGCGGGTGCGCCACGTCAAACCAGCCGCGACCAGTGCCTCGGCGATCGCCCAGTCGGTGGGATCGTCGATGTCGTGACTGGCGAT
>JACRMO010000266.1 GCA_016214925.1 Gammaproteobacteria bacterium | reverse complement strand
CCGCCGTTGCCGTAATGCCACGCCTCTGCAACTTGGGCTAAACAAACGTGCAACCCAACGTCTGCCGGTGCCGCCTTCGCTACGCTTAGCCCAACCTACGTTGTGCTATTGACTGGATTCCGGGCCTACACAGCGCTTCGCTCAGAGTGACAAACTCATACCCCGAATAAAAAAGCCCCGCCGTATAGGCGGGGCTGTTCATTGGCTGGGGGACTAGGATTCGAACCTAGATTAGAGGAGTCAGAGTCCACCGTCCTGCCGTTAGACGATCCCCCAAGGAACATCTTTTACGCGGCTGCTCGCGAAGCGATCCGCGAGAGACTGGGCGCGGGTGACCCCCAATTGTCTACAGTGGGGCCACCCGCAACCACAAACGCGATTAGCGCTTGCTGAACTGGACGCCGCGACGGGCTTTACGCAGACCGACCTTCTTGCGCTCCACTTCGCGGGCATCGCGGGTCACGAAACCGGCCTTGCGCAACGGCGAGCGCAACTGCTCATCGTGCAGCATTAGGGCGCGGGTGATGCCGTGACGGATCGCGCCAGCCTGGCCGCTGATGCCGCCGCCAGCCACGGTGACGTAGATGTCGAACGTGTCGGTCAGACTGGTCTTCTCCAGCGGCTGACGCACGATCATGCGGGCGGTTTCGCGGCCGAAGTAGACATCGATCGGACGCTGGTTGATGGTGATCTGGCCGGTGCCCTTGCGCAGGAAAACACGCGCAGTAGAGGTTTTGCGACGGCCGGTGCTGTAGATCTGTTGCTGCGCCATGTTACGCGTTCCCTAAAATTGAATGTCGAGCTTATATATCGAGCGGTTGGGGCTGCTGAGCGGCATGCTGATGTTCCGCGCCGGCATACACCTTCAGCTTGCGGAACATTGCCCGACCCAGAGGATTCTTCGGCAACATGCCTTTGACGGCGATCTCGATAATCCGCTCCGGGGCCTTGGCGCGGAGCTTTGCGAGACTGGTGGTCTTAAGGTTACCGATGTAGCCGGTGTGATGGTGATAGAGCTTGTTCTGCTCTTTACGGCCGGTCACGGCGACCTTGTCGGCGTTGACAACCACCAGGTAGTCGCCGGTATCCACATGCGGGGTATATTCCGGCTTATGCTTGCCGCGCAGACGGCGCGCCAGTTCGGTCGCCAGACGTCCCAGGGTTTTGCCCGACGCGTCAACGACATACCAATCGCGTTTGACGGTTTCCGGCTTGGCACTGTAGGTCTTCATGAAAACGTAACTCCACACACCGACATCGAAGAAGAGGCGGAATGGTATAGAAGTCAGGGACAAGATTCAAGGCGCCGTGACGTCGGTTTTGTTCGCCCCACGAGCCTGGGCAGCCCACGCGCGCGCGCTCCCTAACTATAGGGACATATATATGGAGCTGATCCGGGGATGCGGTCTGAATGACAGGCAAAAAAATAGCGCGGCAGATGATGCCGCGCTTAAAACCACCAAAGGAGGATGGAGGAGTACTGAACCACCGGGTTTTGAGGGGGCCGGCGATTCAGTATGTGAGAATTCTCTAATACTCTGAGATGCGTGTCAACACCCTCCGCAAAAAAATTTTCCGGGGCCCGCCCCGCCCGTGGAAGCATGACGGGGAACAGGGGAGCACGGCCAATTCAGATCTTCAAACGCTCCACCGGCCGGCCATTGGCCAAGTGCTCCTCGATAATCTCGTCGATATCCGCGCGATCCACATAGCTGTACCAGACACCCTCCGGATACACGACCATCACCGGGCCCTCGCTGCAGCGATCCAGACACCCGGCCGTATTGATACGCACCTTGCCGGGTCCGGCGAGGCCCAGTGCTTTGCAACGCTGCTTGGCATAATCGCGCATCGCCTGCGCATCGAAACGCTGGCAACAGGCGCTGCCATCCTCGCGCAGATTCGTGCAGAAGAACACGTGATAGGTGTAATAGCTCATCGCATTACCAACCCAGGGCGTGACCAAAACTCTCGCGATACCGCTGTGCAAATTCATCGCGGCTGAAACAATGGTTCTGGGTGCCGTGGTGTTCGATCTTCAGCGCGCCCATCAACGCGGCGATACGCCCGGTCACTTCCCAATCGAGACCGTTCATCAGTCCGTAGAGCAAGCCGCCGCGATAGGCATCGCCACAACCGGTTGGATCGACGACTTCTCGCGCCTGCGCGGCGGGGATATCGATGCGCTTGCTGGAGAGATAGATCTCCGAGCCCTTGCCACCGCGAGTAACGATCAGCGCCTCGACGCGCTCGGCGATCTCATGCGGCGATAGACCGGTGCGATCGCAGATCAGTTGGGATTCGTAGTCGTTGACGCAGACATAATTGGCCTTGTCGATAAAATCGACCAGCTCTTCGCCACCGAACAACGGCAGCCCCTGACCTGGATCGAAAATGAACGGGATGCCCGCCTCGGCGAATTGCGTCGCATGCTCGATCATGCCGGTGCGGCCATCGGGCGAGACCATACCGAGGGTGATGCCCTTGGCATCCTCGACTTTGTTGCGGTGGGCGTGATCCATGGCACCGGGATGGAAGGCGATGATCTGATTGTCGTCCAGATCCGTGGTGATAAAAGCCTGCGCGGTATAGCTACCTTCGATCACAGTGACATGCTTGAGCGAGACGCCCTGTTTGTCCATCCACTCCGCATACGGCCTGAAATCGGTACCCACCGTACCCATCGGCAACGGATCGCCACCAAGCAGCTTGAGGTTGTAAGCGATGTTGGCCGCACAACCACCGAACTCACGGCGCATGTCCGGCACATGGAAGGCGACGTTCAGAATATGCACCTTATCCGGCAAGATGTGGTTCTTGAAACGATCGTGAAACACCATGATGGTGTCGTAAGCGAAGGAACCACAGATCAGTGCGGACATGGCTGTTTCTCTCTTATCGAATCGATACCCAGAAAAATATTCATTCCTACAGGACAATCACCCCAACAGAACCAAAGCCCACACGACCGCTGCATTTATCAGCGCAATCAGCACAGCGGCAGAACCGATATCCTTGGCCCGGCCGGACAATTCGTGATGTTCGCCACCGAAACGGTCGACGACGGCCTCGACAGCGGAGTTGAGCAGCTCGGCAATCAGAACCAATAACCACACCGCAATCAGCAACGCACGTTCGATACCCGATTGCCCCAACCAAAACGCCAGCGGCACGATTGCCACGGATGCCGCAAGCTCCTGACGAAAGGCCGCCTCGTGCCGCGCCGCCGCGCACAACCCCAGCCAGGAAAAGCGCATGGCATTGATAAGCCGACGCAGTCCCGTATTGTTGGCCGGCTTACCCATCAAGCCGCCGGCGCCTTCCAGGTCAGATCCAGCTCACGCGCCGCACGCACGTCGTCGAGACGTCTGACAGGCTGCGTATGCGGCGCTTCCTTCAACACCTCGGGGGTGTTGCGCGCCTCGTGGAGAATCTGCACCATCGCCGCAACGAAACCGTCCAGATCTTCCTTGGCCTCGGTCTCGCTGGGCTCGATCAGCAGACACTCCGGCACCAACATTGGGAAATACGTTGTCGGCGCGTGATAGCCAAAATCGAGCAGGCGCTTGGCGAAATCCATCGCCGACACGCCGAGCTCCTTCTCCTGTTTCTTCAGCGTGATGATGAACTCATGCGTGGCGCGGCGATTCGGGAAGGCCAGATCGAAGCCGGCCTCGCGCAGTTTCGCCATCAGATAGTTCGCATTCAGCGTCGCGTATTCAGCCACGCGGTGCATACCCTCGTGGCCGAGCATACGCGCATAGATATACGCACGCAGCAACACACCGGCATTACCCATGAACGCGGACAGGCGGCCGATGGACTGCGGCTTGTCCTTCTCGGTGATCCAGACATATTCGTCACCGTCAAAACCGACCATCGGCACGGGCAGGAACGGCTCCAGACGCTGACTCACGCCCACCGGACCCGCGCCCGGACCACCGCCGCCGTGCGGTGTGGAGAAGGTCTTGTGCAGGTTCATGTGGATGACATCGAAGCCCATATCGCCGGGACGCACCTTGCCGAGAATGGCATTGAGATTCGCGCCGTCGTAATACAGCAAACCGCCGGCATCATGCACGATCTTGGCGATATCCTTGATGCGCCGTTCGAACACGCCTAAGGTCGACGGATTGGTAAGCATAATGCCGGCGGTGTGCGGACCGACCGCGGCCTTGAGCGCATCGAGATCGACGTCACCCTGCTTATCGGTGGGAATCTCGCGCACCTCGTAACCGCACATGGTCGCCGTCGCCGGATTGGTGCCGTGCGCCGCATCCGGCACCAGGATCTGGGTGCGCGCCGCATCGCCGCGCGCAGCGTGATAAGCGCGGATCATCGCCACGCCGGCGAATTCGCCCTGCGCGCCCGCCGCCGGCGTCAGCGACACCGCCTGCATGCCGGTGACCTCTTTCAACATCTCCTGTAATTCATACATACAGGCCATGAAGCCCTGCCCTGCCGATGTCGGTCCCAGCGGATGCCGCGCCAGAAAACCCGGCAGCATCGCCAACGTGTTGCAGGCACGCGGGTTGTATTTCATGGTGCAGGAGCCCAGCGGATAAAAATGCGTGTCGATGGAGAAATTCTTCTGCGACAGCCGCGTGTAGTGGCGCACCGCCTGGAGCTCTGAGACCTCCGGCAGACCGGGCGCATCAGCGCGCAATTGATTCGCGGGGATGTCGGAACAGTCCTGTGATCGTGTGGGGGATTGCGCGGTGGCGGCGCGGCCGGGGCGGGAATGTTCGAATATGAGCATGGCAGTTTCTGTCGTCAGTGGTTGGTTTCTAAATCTATCTTCTCTGGTACATCCATGCCTTCCTTTCGCCCTTTGCTGGGCGAGGTACTTTTCTTTGCTTCGCCAAAGAAAAGTACCCAAAAGAAAGGCGACCCGAAGGTTTGGTCGCCCATAAACACCATGGGCGACTTCCCTGCGCTTCTCGCGCACATCGGCGCTCGCAAAACTCGCGGCCCGAAAGATGTGGGCCGCTCAAACAGTTGCTCGCTTCTCCCGATGTGCGCTGCGATGCTCGGCTGCACCCACGGGAGTCAACTTCAAAACAACAAAAACCAAATCTTGCGCCCTGGCCCCGTCGGCGCTGCCGAGCACCGCAGCCCTTTTGCGATCAAGCGAGCCTCCTGTCTGAGCGCTCGTGATGTGTACGAGCGCGAGTTAGGCGAGCGCGCATAAGGGCGAGGCGCGGAATACATACCTAGCAGCACCACACAACCACAAAACCCAACCCATCAAAGCGCCGCCAGCGCCTTATCGTAATTCGGCTCCTGCGCGATTTCCGGTACCATCTCGGTATAGACCACTTTGTCGTTGGCATCCAGCACGACCACGGCGCGCGCGGTAATGCCGGCCAGCGGACCGTCGGTGATCAGCACGCCGTAGTCCTTGGCGAAATTCTTGCTGCGCATCATCGAGAGCGGAATCACTTTATCGATGCTCTCGCCGGTGCAGAACCGGCCCATGGCGAACGGCAGGTCGGCGGCGATCACCAACATGACCACGTCGTCACGACCCTTGGCGTGGTCGTTGAACTTCTTGGTCGAAGTGGCGCACACCGGCGTGTCCAGACTCGGCACGATGTTGAGCAACTTCTTCTTGCCCTTGTAGTCGGCCAGCGTGCGATCGGCGAGACCCTTGTCGACCAGTTTGAAATCCGGCGCCTGACCGCCAACTTTCGGCAGATCGCCGTTGGTGTTGATCGGATTGCCCTGCAGCGTAATCTTGGCCATGTCTCTTCCTCCTGTGGATTCTGGAACTCACGAACAATCTAACACCGAAGTTCGCAAAGAATGCAGAGAACAAAATTAATCTTGCTTTGCGTTCTCTGCGTTCTTTGGTGTGATTGCATCACACACTATATCTTCGGCTTGACCGGACAACCCGCCGTCGTCTGCCGCTCGATCAGTTTATCGAGGTGATCGGCGAACAGATTCAGATCGGCCTCGGTCTTGGTCTCGGTGGCACACACCAATAAACAGTCGCCGAGTTCCGGGTAATCCTGCACCAGTTCGTAGCCCGGCAGCAGATTGTGCGCGGCCAACGGACGCAACAGATTCTTCAACGGCACCCGCAGACGCAGAGCGCATTCGTGGAAATACGGGCGCGAGAACACCGGCTCGACGTATTGATTCGCGGTGAGCTTCGTCACCAGCGCGCGGGTATTGGCGTGGCAGGCCTGCGCGACCTTCTGCAAACCGGTGCCGCCGACGATGGCCATGTGAATGGTCGCCGCGGTCACCAGCAAACCCTGATTGGTGCAGATGTTCGAGGT
>JACRMO010000099.1 GCA_016214925.1 Gammaproteobacteria bacterium | reverse complement strand
CGACATAAACGCCCACTTCGACGGCCTGCGGGGAATTCAGCACATTGGCAGCCTGAATCGCGCCATGCTCGGTAAAGGCAAAGGGCAACGCACTGGAAAATTTCAGCTTATTGAGGTGGTCGCAATTTGCGACCACCTCCTGTTTCTCAGCCTCGGTAAGCTGGAACATAAAGTCATCCGGGAAGCGTCTGGGATTACGTTTCACCTGCTCGTTCAGTCGCTTGGTGGGCACTCCGTAGAGTTCGGCCAAGTCGGCATCCATCATGACCTTCTGGCCACGGATTGATAGGATTTTAGAGGCGATCAGTTCGATAGGTTGCAGGTTGGACATTCGGGCTCCTTGTTGGCTGATGTGCGCCAGTTCCTTGGCTAGTCATTCGTTATCAGCACTTCTTTCGATGCCGGCGCCCACGAAACGGCGGGGCCATGGGCATCGGTGTTATTTTCAGAAAACTTATTCCGCACCGTGGGCCTTGTCAATGCGGACGCAGCAAACGGAGGCAGAACGCAATTGTGAGTAATATTAGCGGAATCTGTGTTCCGACCCCGATTGACGCCACCACGCCTGCAACACCCAATTCTCGGCATCGTAATACAGGGGCAGCGTTTTTGGATGACCGAACTTGTCCCAGTAAGCGACACGGTGGGTGGCGATATACCAGTTCGGCACGACATATTCGCCGTATAACAACACGCGATCCAGGGCATGGGCGGCGGCGATCAGACCTTTGCGGTCCGGTGCATACACCAGTTTTTCCACCAGTGCATCGACCACTGGGTCTTTGATGCCGGCCGAATTGTTCGAGCATTCCTGATCAGCGGTCGATGAGTGCCACATATTCAACTGTTCGTTGCCCGGCGATTGCGATTGCGGGAACGAGGCGACCATCATATCGAAATTGAAGCTGCGGCTACGTTGCACATACAGACTCACATCGACCGTGCGGTAGTTGAGTTCGATGCCGAGCTTGCGCAGGTTGTGCGCATAGGGCGCGAGGATGCGCTCGAAGCCTTTCTGCGCCAGCAGGAACTCGACATCGAACGGCTCGCCCGCGGCATTGCGCAAGCGGCCGTCACGCACCGTCCAGCCGGCTTCTTCCAACAGCGCCTTGGCCGCGCGCAGATTGCGCCGCAGCGCACCGGGCTCGGCGGTATCCGCCGGCCGCCAGATTTGGGTGAAGATCTCCGGCGACAATGTGTCGCGATAAGGTTCCAGCAGCGCTAATTCATCGCCTTCGGGCAGGCCGCGCGCGGCCAGTTCGCTGTTGCTGAAATAGCTGTCGCAGCGGGTGTACTGGTTGTAGAACAGGTTGCGGTTCGACCAGGCGAAATCGAAGGCCAGCGCCAATGCGCGGCGCACGCGTCGGTCTTTGAACCTGTCGCGCCGGGTGTTCATGACGAAGCCCTGCATGCCGGCATTGTTGCGATGCGCCAGTTCTTCCTTGACGATACGCCCGTCGACAAACTGCGGCCCGACATAATCGCGTGCCCACTGTTTGGAATTGCTTACCAGTGCGAAATCGTATTCGCCCGCCTTGAGCGCTTCGAGATGCACGGTCTCGTCCGAATAATATTTGTAGGTGATGCGCTCGAAATTGAACATGCCGCGCCGGGTGCTGAGCGCGCGCCCCCAGTAATTCGGATTGCGCACATAGGTGATGTCCTTGCCGAGACGGTATTTCCCGATCGTGTAGGGGCCGCTGCCGATCGGCGATATGCGCGTGAGCTTATCGAACTCGGCGCCCTCGACCCATTTGCGCGAGAACACCTGCATCTGCGCGGCGATCAGATGCAGCTCTGGATTGCGCTTGACGAAATCGAAGCGCACGGTGCGCTCGTCCAGCACCACGGCTTGTTTGATGTCCGCCCAATAGAAGCGGAACTGCGGATGACCTTTGTCGCTCTTCAATGTATCGAAGGTGAATTTCACGTCCTCGGCCAGAACCGGATCGCCGTTGGAGAAGCGTGCGCGCGGATCGAGGCGGAATGTGACCGACAATCCGTCATCGGCCAGTTGAATGTCTTCGGCGAGATGCGCGTAGAGGCTGTAGGGTTCGTCGGCGCTCTGCACCATCAGCGGTTCGAGCATTAACGCGCCGAGACCATCGACGGACACACCTTTGAGGATGAAGGGATTGAAACTGTCGTAATTGCCGAACCCGGAGAGGATCAGCTCGCCACCCTGCGGCGCCTTGGGATCAACATAGTCGAAGTGATCGAAGCCGGCGGGATATTTCGGCGTGTAGCCCAGCGCCACGGACGGCGCGGCAGACGCGGTGCTTGACACAGCGACGAGCATCCACAGGGTAATGACGAGACGCAACACGGGCACGCAAGATTCCTTTTGGACCAGGGCCATTATATAGTAAGCGCGCCCACTGATATGCAATTGGTGATATGCAATTGGTGGCATGCACATGGTGAAACGCACATGAGGAATACGCAATGGGCTTCCTGACCGGGAAACGCGCGCTGATCGTCGGACTTGCCAGCACCCGCTCCATCGCCTGGGGCATCGCTCAGGCCATGCATCGCGAAGGTGCCGAGCTGGCCTTCACCTATCAGAACGAGAAGCTCCAGGAACGTGTGGAGAAAATGGCCGCCGAATGCGGCTCGGACATCACCCTGCCCTGCGACGTCGGCAGCGACGAACAGATCGACGCCGTGTTCAGTGGACTGGCCAAACGCTGGGACGGCCTGGACATCATCGTGCACTCCGTGGCCTACGCGCCCAAGGAGGCGCTGGAAGGCGAATACCTCGCCAGTGTGACCCGCGAGAGTTTCCGTGTGGCCCACGACATCAGCTCGTACAGCTTCGCCGCGCTGGCCAAGGCCGGCCGGTCGATGATGCAGGGACGCGCCGGCGCGCTGCTGACCTTGAGCTATCTGGGCGCCGAGAAGGCCCTGCCGAACTACAACGTGATGGGTGTGGCGAAGGCCAGCCTGGAGGCCAATGTGCGTTATATGGCCTACAGCTTAGGTCCCGAGAACATCCGTGTGAACGCCATCTCCGCCGGGCCGATCCGCACCCTGGCGGCGTCGGGCATCGCCAATTTCCGCAAGCTGCTCGACTTCGCCGAGAAGACCGCACCGTTGCGCCGCAATGTGAGCATTGAAGACGTCGGCAATGTCGCGGCGTTCATGTGTTCCGATCTCGCCGCCGGCATCACCGGTGAAGTGACCTATGTGGATGCGGGTTACAACATCGTCGGCGGATCGCCGTTCGCGGAGTGATGTATCAGGAATCGCGGCCTTTCAGGATTCCCGTCTCCCCTTCCGTGGCACCGACGATCACCGCGCAGCAGCTGTCGCTGTAGACGTTGACGGCGGTACGGCACATGTCCAGGGGGCGGTCGATGGCCAGAATCAGGCCGACCGCCTCCAGCGGTAACCCGACCGCCGACAGAATAATCGCAATCGCCACCAGACTCGCCGCGGGGATGCCGGCCACGCCGACCGAGGTCAGCAAGGCCAGCAGCACCACGGTGAATTGCTGGCTGGTACTCAGGTCGACGCCATAGGCCTGGGCGATGAACAGCGCCGCCGCGCATTCATACAAGCCGGTACCATCCATGTTGATGCTGCCACCCAGTGGGATGACGAAGCTGGTGGTCCGATGCGAGACACCGGCGCGCCGTTCCACACACTCCAGCGTCACCGGCAATGTCGCCGACGACGAGGCTGTGGAAAACGCTGTCAGCAGCGCCGGTGCCATCGCCTGATAGTGCCGCAACGGATTCACCCGCGCGACCAGCAGCAACAGCGTCGGCAACACAATCAGGAAATGCACCGCGAGTCCGGCCAGCACCGTCAGGACAAATGCCAGCAAGGGTTCGACGGCGCGCAGGCCGGTGGTCGCGACCACCTTGGCGACCAGGGCGAACACACCCAGCGGGGCGAACTTCATCACCCACTCGGTAATCAGCACCATGATCTCGAAAACGCCTTTCCAGAAGCCCTGCACATAACCGGCATATGGCTCGGCGATGCGCGTCGCGATATAGCCGAACAGCAGGCTGAAGACGATCAGCCCGAGCATCTCGCCCTGCGCGGCCGCGGCGACAATGTTGGGCGGTACCAAACGTAGAAATACGTCCGCCAATTCACTGCTGTCGTGCGCCTCGGCGCGTGCGGTAATCTGCGCGGTATCGCCCGTCAGGCCGATGTGGTCGCGCGCCGGCGCACCGTCGATGTAGCCGGGCTCGATCCAATTGACCAACACCAAACCGATCACAATCGCGATCAGACTGGTGCTGACGTAATAGAGAAAGGTCTTGAGGCCGAGCCGGCCGAAATCCCGGGACTGCCCGGCAGCCGCGATTCCGGTAATGACGGAGGAGAGAATCAGCGGAACGATGACCAGCTTCAGCGCGTTCATGAACAAGGCGCCGAAGAAGTCGAAGACCTGCACGTAGCGTACACCGAACAGACTGGCGTCCGCACCGACGAGACTACCGGCGATGACCGCCAACAGGAGGGCGATCAGGATCTGCCAATGCAGTTTGAGACGCAGCATGGTCATGTNNCCACCCGAGCAAAGCTTCTAGGAGCGGGCTTGCCCGCGAACGAGCGTGGCATTAACAGAACCGTTCGGCCGAGGCTCGGCCGCTAGCAGCGGCGAGATTCGGCCGCGCGAAATGCGTCAGTCCAGCCGTTCCGGGTCTTGCTTGATCTCGGCTTTGGCCTTGAGCTGTTCCAGCAACGCCGCGGTTTCGAGGCTGCCGTAGAGCTGATCCAGATTATGCTGGAAGGCGGTACGGCCGGCCGCGTCGATACTGGACAGATTGCCGTCGCGAACCGCGGCGACCTGCATCAACACATAATCGCCATTGGCCAGCACCGTACCCGCGCTTGTGGTTGTGTTGTCGGCCGCACGCGGAATGCGGAACGCCTCGGCGACGATCTGACGATCGTGCTTGCTGTCGGCACGACCGATGAATCCGGCGTCCTGCACCTCGCCTTTGACTTCGGCGGCGATACTTTCGAGTGTCGCGCCGCCCTTGAGACGCTCGACCCACTCGACGCCCTGCTTGACGGCCGTATCGCGCGCCGCTTGTTGGCGCAGATTGGCCTGAATGGCTTCGCGCACTGTGTCGAGTGCGAGTTGCCGCGCCGGCTTGTGTTCCAACACACGGGCGACGATCACATGATTCGGGCCGATTTCGATCACGCCGCTGTTGTTACCGCCGCTCAGCACATCATCGGCGAACACCGCTTCCATCACTTGCGGATGACTGCCGATGCCTTCGCCACCGGTGGCCGGTAACCAGGCTGATTCCTGCACGCTGAGACCGAGCTGTTCAGCAGCGGTCGCCAAGGTATCGGGATGTTCGAAGGTGAGCTTGCCCAGCGTATCCGAACGTTCGAAGAACAGCGCCTCGGCCTGCTTGCGCAAGGACTCTTCGACCAGCTGCGCGCGCGCCTCGGCCAATGCCGGTGTTTTGGCCGCCTGAATTTCCGTCACCTGAATGATGTGGAAGCCGAACGGACTGCGCACCGGATCGCTGATGGCATCCTTGGCGAGACTGAAGGTCGCCGCATCGAACTCCGGCACCATCATGCCCTTGCCGAACAAACCCAGATCGCCGCCCTGGGCCGCGGAACCCGGATCCGCGGAAAATTCTTTCGCCAGTTTGGCGAAATCCGCGCCTGCACGCAGTCGTTTCACCAAATCCTCGGCTTTCTTTTGTGCGCTGGCGACGTCCTCTTTGGAGGCACCCTCGTCGACCTTGATGAGGATATGCCGCGCACGACGCTGCTCGGCGATGCTCAGACGTTCCTTCTCGCTGGCATATAGCTGTTCGATCTCGGCGTCCGACGCCTTCAGCCCTTTGGTCAGGGTATCCAGCGACAGTTCGAGATATTGCAGTTTGACCTGCTCGGGCTCGGTGAAACGCGACTTGTTGCTTTCGTAGAAGGCGCTCACCGCTTCGGGTTTGACTTCCGCCTTATCCACATAGCGCGCAACCGGTACGCGCAGGTAACGCAACTTACGTTCCTGGCCCTGCAGACGCAAACCCTGCTCCACATTCTGGTGGAGCACGATCGCGGTACCGGAAACACCGCCCACCAACTGATTGATCAACAACCCACGACGGTATTGCTGTTCGAAGCGCTGAGGGTTCAAACCCTGCTGCGACAACAGTTTCTGATAGGTTTCCTGAGAAAATTTACCATCGATCTGAAAATCGGGAATGGCATGGATTTGCGCGGCCAGCAAGGCATCGCTGATCGCCATACCGGTCTTGGTGGCGGCCTGCACCAACAGCTCTTCCTCGATCAGGCGATTAAGCACCGCGGACTTGAATTCGGCGGTGTTGGACAGATTGGCGTCGTATTGTTCCCCCAACATGCTGCGCATGCGCTGGATCTGCTTCTGCTTGGCGAAGCGGTATTCCGGAACCGCAATCTCGACACCGTTGACGACGGCGGCGTAGACACGCGCTTCGCTCTTCAGATAGCTGTCGACGCCCCACAGCGCAAACACGACAATGATAAGACCGACGACGACCTTGGCAATCCAGCCTGTCACGCGATCATGAATAGCCTGCAGCATGGCGGTTTTCCTAAACGTATTCTTGTAATGGCCAGCAGCTTGGCTGGACGGCCGGGATTTCGAGTCCGGCGACTGTACAAAGTAAAAGGGCGCCCATCAAGGGCGCCCTTTGGTAGTTGGCGGAGTGGACGGGACTCGAACCCGCGACCCCCGGCGTGACAGGCCGGTATTCTAACCAACTGAACTACCACTCCACATGTAACCCTGGTGGGTGCTGAGGGGATCGAACCCCCAACATTCGCCTTGTAAGGGCGACGCTCTACCAGCGGTACGTGCCGCACGCTCACGCACTTCAAAGGTACCGAAGCCCACCAGGGCTACTTGCTCGCCTTTCTTCAGCGCACCGACAATGCCGCTGAGCATCGCATCGACGGCGCGAGTCGCCGAAGCCTTGTTAAGATCTGCCGCCTCGGCAACCGCGTCAATTAATTCAGCCTTATTCATGGGTAAATGCTCCTTCACCGCAACAGGATATGGGTGGGATGCTGCGTGATTCTTAATGGATAGTGGAGATCTGGGTGCCCGGCAGTGCGGGAAACCAAAAGTTTTTTGTGCTGGACCGCGGGATTTCAAGCTTCGATAAAGAACATCCGACAGGCACGCGGCACTTTATACCAAGGCACTGGAATCGCTGTCAACAGACAAACACGCAACAAAAATGCGACGCCGTATAAACGACGCCGCATTTTTACGCTCACACCGAGTATTAATGCGCGTGCACGGATGAACGCTTGCGCTTACCCTTGGTCTCGACCTTCTTTCCCGCGGATCCGGCACTTTCCTCAGTCACATCCGATGTAATCGGTGTCGGCATGTGCTGCAAGGCCACTTGCAACACCTCGTCGATCCACTTCACCGGACGGATATCAAGGTGTTCCTTGACGTTCTTGGGAATGTCCACCAAGTCTTTCTGATTCTCTTCAGGGATCAGCACCGTGGTAATGCCACCGCGATGGGCCGCAAGCAGTTTCTCTTTCAACCCACCAATGGGCAGCACCTCGCCACGCAAGGTAATTTCACCTGTCATGGCGACATCCGCGCGCACCGGAATTTTGGTCAGGGCCGACACCAGTGACGTACACATGCCTACACCGGCGCTCGGACCGTCTTTCGGTGTCGCACCTTCCGGCACATGCACATGGATGTCGTATTTCTGGTAGAAATCCTGGTCGATCCCAAGCACGTTCGCGCGGCTGCGCACCACGGTCATCGCCGCCTGGATGGATTCCTGCATCACGTCACCCAACTGACCGGTGTGAATCAGACGGCCCTTGCCGGGCACGATCGCCGCTTCGATGGTCAACAACTCACCGCCCACCTCGGTCCAGGCCAGACCGGTCACCTGACCGACCTGATCGCGTTCCTCGGCACGACCATAGCGGAAACGGCGCACACCAAGATATTTATCCAGATTCTTGGGCGTCACGCTGACCTTGCGATCTTCCTTCTTGAGCAATAATTCCTTGACCACCTTACGGCAGATCTTGGCGATCTCACGCTCCAGATTACGCACGCCGGCTTCACGCGTGTAGTAACGGACTATGTCGCGCAGCGTCGCATCACCTACCGCCAGCTCATCCTTACGCAGACCGTTGTTCTTGATCTGCTTGGTCAGCAGATAACGCTTGGCTATGTTGATTTTCTCATCCTCGGTGTAACCCGGGATACGAATGACTTCCATGCGATCAAGTAGTGGACCGGGGATATTCAGAGAATTCGCGGTCGCCACGAACATCACATCGGACAGGTCGAAATCGACTTCCAGATAGTGATCGCTGAAGGTGTTGTTCTGTTCCGGATCGAGCACTTCCAACAGCGCCGAAGATGGGTCGCCGCGGAAGTCCATCGACATCTTGTCGATCTCGTCCAACAGGAACAGCGGATTGCGTACACCCACCTTGGACAGGTTCTGCACCAGCTTGCCCGGCAGTGAGCCGATGTAGGTACGGCGATGGCCGCGGATTTCGGCCTCGTCACGCACGCCGCCCAGCGACATGCGCACGAATTTGCGATTGGTCGCGCGCGCGATCGAGCGGCCCAGCGAGGTTTTGCCTACGCCCGGCGGTCCGACCAAACACAGGATCGGCCCCTTGAGTTTGCGCACGCGCTGTTGCACGGCGAGGTACTCGAGGATGCGTTCCTTGACCTTGTCCAGGCCATAGTGATCCTCTTCCAGAACCTGCTCGGCCAACGCCAAATCATGCCGGATCTTGGTGCGCTTTTTCCACGGCACGTTGACCAGCCAATCGATGTAATTGCGCACGACCGTCGCCTCGGCGGACATCGGCGACATCATCTTCAATTTGTTCAGCTCGGTGCGGGCCTTGTCCAAGGCCTCCTTGGTCATACCAGCCTTTTCGATCTTCTGCTGGAGTTCCTCGATTTCGTTCGGCGCATCTTCCAGTTCACCGAGTTCCTTCTGAATGGCCTTCATTTGCTCGTTCAGATAGTACTCGCGCTGACTTTTCTCCATCTGCTGCTTGACGCGGCCACGGATGCGCTTCTCGATCTGCAGGATATCGATCTCACCTTCAATCAGGCCCATCAGGTGTTCAAGACGCCCACGCACGGAATCGATCTCGAGGATGTGCTGCTTCTCATCGATCTTCAGCGACATGTGCGCGGCGATGGTGTCGGCCAGACGACCGGCATCGTCGATACCCGACAGCGAAGTCAGTATCTCCGGCGGAACCTTCTTGTTGAGTTTTACGTATTGATCGAACAATGCCAGCAGCGAACGCATCAGCACTTCGACTTCCCGGTCGTCGGTCGTCGCATGCGGTTCGGCGGATTCGATTTCAGCCGAGAAAAATTCCTCGGTATCGTGGAAACGCTTGATAACGAGCAGAATGCGTTTGTCATTCTGCATGGCCGTATCCAGGGCGCGGATGGATTTTTCACGCCCCACAAACAGGGGAATGACCATGTGCGGATACACCACCACATCACGCAGCGGCAGTACAGGGATCATTGCATTCGTATGCTCAGTCATCGCGGCTTTCTTGTCCTCGTGCTCCATTCGGGAGTCCCTCTTGCGGGTGGGAATGGCGCGTGTCTGGGATGCAAGACACCATGAATCACACCGACACGCGCGCCTCGTTGTATATGTGGGCACCGAGCGACCGATTCAATGGCTGAAACGGCTGCCCACTCACCCCAATGAGTAGGCAATTTCTGCGCCAGATGCGCTGGAGTACTGGGGATGGGAATAATATGCCCGGCCCGAGCAGGCCGGGCCGGATTCAATCGGACGCGGCGCGTTGCTCCGCCGCCTCAAACAGCATGTAAGGCTTTGATTCACCGCTGATGACAGACTCATCCACGACCACCTTGCGGACATTGTCCAGCGCCGGCAAATCATACATCGTGTCGAGCAGGATATGCTCCAGGATAGTACGCAAACCCCGAGCGCCAGTTTTACGTTCCATGGCCTTGCGTGCCACCGCCCGCAAAGCGTCTTCACGGAACTCGATTTCGCAGCCTTCCATCTCGAACAGCTTGCCGTATTGCTTGGTAATGGCATTACGCGGTTCGGTGAGGATCTGCACCAGCGCCGCCTCATCAAGCTCTTCCAAGGTGGCAACCACGGGCAAGCGACCGACAAATTCGGGTATCAGACCATAGCGGATCAGATCTTCCGGCTCGACGTCGTACAGAATCTGACCAACGTTGCGCGCGTCTTCCTTGCTCTTGACCTCGGCCGAGAAGCCGATGCCGCCCTTCTCGGAACGACCACGGATGATCTTCTCCAGGCCGGCGAAGGCTCCGCCACAGATGAACAAGATGTTGCTGGTATCGACTTGCAGAAATTCCTGCTGCGGATGCTTACGGCCACCCTGCGGCGGCACCGAGGCAACCGTGCCTTCGATGAGTTTGAGCAGCGCCTGCTGCACACCCTCGCCCGAGACGTCGCG
>JACRMO010000268.1 GCA_016214925.1 Gammaproteobacteria bacterium | reverse complement strand
GCGGGAGGTGCGTTATACACGCCATTTCCTCGGACTCGACGTCTTAAGCGCGCCGGTCCAACAAGCCCTGCGGGAAGTTCCGCGCCATGCCTTCGTGCCGGATGCGTTACAGGATGCCGCCTACGACAATAACCCGTTGCCGATCGGCGAGGGCCAGACCATCTCGCAGCCGTACATTGTCGCGGTCATGACCGAGCTGCTGGCACTCAGCCCCGAGCACCAGGTGCTGGAGATCGGCACCGGTTCGGGCTACCAGACGGCGATTTTGGCGCGCTTGGCAAAACAGGTCTACAGCATCGAGATTGTCGAGGCGCTGGCCAAGCGCGCGGCCTGTCGACTCAAACTGCTGGGCTTCCGCAACATCGAGACGCGCGTCGGCGACGGTTATAACGGCTGGCCGGAGGCCGCCCCCTTCGACGCCATCATCATCACCGCCGCCACCGCGAGCATTCCGCCACCGCTGTTGGAACAACTCAAACCCGGCGGTCGGCTTATCGTGCCCTTGGACAGTGGTCTCGATCAGGAACTGATGTTGATCTCCAAATCGCCGAGCGGCGAACTCAACCAGCGCAAACTGCTGCCAGTGGCCTTCGTACCCATGACCGGACTGGCCCGGGATAGCAACGCGGATTCGCCACCATGACCACACCCACGTCCATCACTACACCCGGCAACACGCCCCTTCCCCATCCCGGCATGCGGCCGCACGTGCCTTCGTGGGAGCATTTTCCGCACCAGGCGGACATCGGCGTGCGCGGCTATGGGCATTGCCCAGCGGAGGCCTTCAATCAAGCGGCACTGGCGATGATTGCCGTGATCACCGACCCGCGGAGCATCCAACCGCACGAAACCCTTACTATCGAATGCCGCGCGCCTGACCTGGAATTGCTGCTGGTCGACTGGTTGAATGCGCTGATCTACGAAATCGCCACCCGCCATGTGCTGTTCTGCGCCTTCGATGTACACATCAATGGCCACCATCTGCACGCCACCGCCTGGGGTGAGGCCATCGATCCGATGCGGCATCAACCTGCGGTGGAAGTGAAAGGCGCGACGTTCACGGAACTGCACGTCCAGGCCATCGAACCGGATCGTTGGCTGGCGCAGTGCGTCGTCGACGTCTAATAGCAGAGGCATTGGGAGCAGCGGCATGGACCCCGCGCGACTCGAACAACACAGTCCTCACGAATGGCACATCCCGCCCACCGGTCACATGCGCGTGCCGGCAATCCTCTATGCGTCGGAGGATCTCATCCTCGGGATGGACGACAAGGTCTACGAACAACTGGTCAACGTCACCACCCTGCCCGGCATCGTCAAGGCCGCCTATGCAATGCCCGACGCGCATTGGGGCTACGGCTTCCCCATCGGTGGTGTGGCTGCCTTCGATGCCGAGGCCGGCGGCGTAGTCTCGGCCGGTGGTGTCGGCTTCGATATTTCCTGCGGCGTGCGCGCGCTGACCACGGGACTGACCCGCACGGATATCGAAGCCTGTAAACGTCGCCTGGCGGACACACTGTTCACACGCATCCCCGCCGGTCTCGGCAGCACCGGTGTACTGCGGTTGAATACGCATGATATGGACGACATGCTCAAGGCTGGCGCGCGCTGGGCGGTGAGTCGCGGCTACGGCGAGATGGCCGATCTGGAGCGCACCGAAGAGCATGGGCAGATGCGCGGCGCGGATCCTGAAGCAGTTTCGTCACAGGCCAAACAGCGCCAACGTGACGAGATGGGCACACTTGGCTCCGGCAATCACTATCTGGAAGTCCAAGTCGTCCGTGAACTCTATGCCGCCGATGCCGCGACCGTCTACGGTCTGCACCTGGACGATGTCGTGGTCAGCATCCATTGCGGCGCGCGCGGACTCGGCCATCAGATCGGCACGGATTATCTGAAGCTCATGGCCGTGGCCGCCAGCGATTTCGGCATTCACCTGCCCGACCGAGAGTTGGCCTGCGCACCGCTCAAATCAACACTTGGACAGGACTATCTCGGCGCCATGCGCGCCGGTACCAACTGCGCGCTGGCCAACCGCCAGATCCTCACCCACCTCACCCGCGAGGCCTTCGCCGCCGTGATGCCCAAGGCGGATCTGCGCGTGCTCTACGACGTGTCGCACAACACCTGCAAAGAAGAAACGCATGTCATCGATGGCACACCGCGACGCCTGTTCGTGCATCGCAAGGGCGCAACGCGCGCGTTCGGCCCCGGACATGCGGACCTACCCGCGGAATTCGCGCAGGTCGGGCAGCCGGTATTGATCGGCGGTTCGATGGGGACGTGTTCGTATGTGTTGGCCGGAATGCGGACAAGTGAGCCACAGTCATTTGCCTCGGCCTGCCATGGCGCCGGACGCGCGATGAGCCGGCATGCCGCCACCCGCCAATGGAACGGTCGTCAGGTTGTCGATGAACTCGCCGCGCGCGGCATCCTCATCCGCTGCGTATCGCAGCGCGGCATCGCCGAAGAGGCGCCGGGCGCGTACAAAGATGTTTCGGTGGTGGTGGATGCGGCAGAAAGCGCTGGTTTGGCGCGCAAGATCGCGCGCCTGGAACCGCTGATCTGCATCAAAGGCTGAGGGCGGCCCTCCGACCGCCCTCAGTCACTAGCCGGGGGGAAGATCGTAATCCGCCCCCATTACGCCTCATTCGACCTTGATCGCGCGGCGTTTGGCCGGTTCCACTTTTGGCAGAACCAGTTCGAGCAACCCGTCCTTGAAACTCGCCTTGGCCTTGTCTCCATCCACGGCGCACGGCAAGGTCATAGTGCGCGCAAAAGAGCCTTGAGCGATTTCACAACGATAGTAATCACCCTTCTCTTCCTTGCTTTCCTGCCGACTGCTGCCCTTGATCGTCACAGTGTTGTCCGTCACCGAAATATCCAGATCCTTCTTGTCCACACCGGCCAGTTCGGCGCGCACCAGAATATCGGCTTCGCGGTCGACGACGTCGACATGCGGCATTCTGGCTATGTCGGCGTGGCGCAGCTGACTCTCGAACGGGGCACGCATGCGCATCATGCGCGGCCATTCCCATTGCATTGGACGCGGCCACTCGCTGCCGAAGAAACCTTCGAACAGACGTTCCACGTCTTCGAGCGGACTCAGAAAATGCGCGGGATGGGCCGGACCGTTGCCGCCACTTTTCAGCAGTTCAGTTTTCTGTTCCTTGCTCATAAAGCACCTCCTTCACAACTCGACAAATAACGCTCTACTGCGCACAAACAAGTATAGTAAACGCACAGTCACCTGCATTGACGAATATCAGCGACAGTGGCGAAAACGCTTAACCGCCGCATTCAACATTTTGGATCACGAGGATTTACCAGAACGACGGATGCGCGTGCATGACGAACTCCAGCGTCAGCATCGCTACGGCACTCTGTGCCTGCGCGGTATCGACACCCGACGTGGCTGCCAGACGGGCGATATCGAACCGAGGTAAGAGTATGGAGACTTGTTCGGGAATCGGCGCCGCCGCCAGCGCGTGATGATCGATGCCTTCAAGCACCGCACCGAGGGCCGATTGTGCCGCCTGGAATACACGTGTCGCCTCGGTCTGGGTTAAGCCCAGCCCGCGATACTGGTCGACAAGATCTTCCGCCCACGCATCCATCCCGTGACGGAAGTCCTGCCACCCCTGCGGCTGCAAAGGCGTTTGAGGGCTTGCCTTGGTGGAGACCGTTGAACCGGTTGGACTGCCCATCGCGGATACCTCCCTGCCCATTACGCTATCAGAAGCGTAGACCAAAACCGGGTGGGCGCGACCTCAAAATTATTTATGAGCCGGCGTCGATATACGCCAGCGCCTTATCCAACCGCGCCAGCGCGCGTTCGCGGCCGATCAGATACACCGTTACATCGATGGGCGGCGAGACTGTCCCGCCGGACATCGCCACGCGCAGCGGCTGCGCCACCTTGCCGAGTTTCTCGCCCAAAGTCTCGGCGGTCGCGAGCACAGTCTGATGAATAGGCTCCGGCTGCCAATCCGCGAGTGTCGCAAAGCATTCGCGTAGCGACGCCAAGGCCGGACGCGCCGCCACGTTGAGATTCTTCTGCGCGGCCTTCTCGTCGAACGCTTCGAAATCCTGATAGAAGAACACGCTGTTGGCAGCCATCTCGACCAGGGTCTTGGCGCGCTCCTGTTGTGCCTTGACGACTTCGTGCAACGGCGGCTCCTGCGCCGGATCGATGCCGATCAAGCCCAGATGATGACTCAGATGCCGCGCCACATGCGTGGGCGTGCTGTCCTTGATGTACTGCTGGTTGAGCCATAACAGCTTCTCGGGATTGAAGCTGGAGGCGGCCTTGTTCACGTCCTTCACGTCGAACAGCTCGATCATCTGATCGATGGAAAACACTTCCTGATCGCCGTGCGACCAACCCAGCCGCACCAGATAATTCAGCAAGGCCTCGGGCAGAAAGCCTTCCTCGCGGTATTGCATGACGCTCACCGCGCCGTGGCGTTTGGACAGACGCTTGCCGTCCGAGCCGAGGATCATCGGCACATGCGCGTATTGCGGTGGCGTGGCGCCGAGCGCGCGCAGGATATTGATCTGGCGCGGCGTATTGTTCAGGTGATCGTCGCCGCGAATGACATGGGTGATGTCCATGTCGGCATCGTCGACCACGACGGACAGGTTATAGGTCGGCGTGCCGTCGCTGCGCGCGATGATGAGATCGTCGAGTTCGCTGTTCTGGAACACCACGCGGCCACGGATCAGATCGTCGACCACCACCTCACCGTCCTGCGGATTGCGGAAGCGGATCACATACGGCGCATCGGCGGAAGGCGGCGTAGCACCATCGCGGCAAAGCCCGTCGTAACGCGGCTTCTCCTTGTTGGCCATCTGATCTTCGCGCAGCTTCTCCAGACGTTCCTTGCTGCAATAGCACTTGTAGGCGTGACCGGTATCGAGCAGCTGCTTAACGATGACGTCGTAACGGTCGAAGCGCTTGGTCTGGTAGAACGGACCTTCGTCGTATTCCAGCCCCAGCCAGGTCATGCCCTCCAGAATGGCGTTCACCGATTCCTCGGTCGAACGCTCCAGGTCGGTGTCTTCGATGCGCAGGATGAACTGGCCGCCGTGTTTGCGGGCGTACAGCCAGGAGAACAGCGCGGTGCGCGCGCCGCCAATGTGCAAATAGCCGGTCGGGCTGGGGGCGAAACGGGTACGGACGGTCATGGCAATCGAGTTCTCTCAATCGGGTCTGGAATATCGGGTCTTGAATCCGGTTGGGGCTGACGCAAGGTGGCGTATTGTAACGGAAGGCCGGCCCGGGCGCAGGCCGGCGGAGAAGCGAATCAACCTGCCTCCGCGGTTGACCGCCCCGGTTGACCACCCAGGCATCGTTCCCTAGAATGCACTTCCCGTCCGCAGCCTCATCCTGGCGCGGCCGGCACCTACCAGCCTTAGCTAGCAAATATGGGCGCGTAGCTCAGCGGGAGAGCATCGCCTTCACACGGCGGGGGTCACAGGTTCAATCCCTGTCGCGC
>JACRMO010000098.1 GCA_016214925.1 Gammaproteobacteria bacterium | reverse complement strand
CGCAGGAAGAAATGCGTCTCGAAATCTTCAGCCCGCCGTATCTGTTCCGGGGCGCACGACCGACCATCGCGACGGCACCTAACCAAGGCACCTACGGCGACACACTCGCCATTCAATCGCCGCAGGCGGCACAGATCCGCTGGGCCAGTCTGATCGGCAGCGCTGCGACCACCCATTCGTTCGACAACAACCAACGTCTGGTCGATCTCCCGATCCTTGCCCGCAGCGGCGGGACCGTCACGGCGCAGGTGCCGGACAATCCCAATCTCGCACCGCCGGGTTGGTACATGTTATTTCTGGTCGATAACGATGGCGTCCCGTCGGTCGCGGAGTGGATACGCATTGCCTGAGTGATCGTAGTAACATACCCGCATGCGAAACAATGTCCGCTCCGGGTTCTACCGATCGCTGTTCATCCTGACCCTGCTGGGCCTGCCGTGGCACGGGCTATCGTTGGCCGCGACCGAGACCGCACCGTCGCCGCGCGAACTGGTCATCGCGACCTCGGAGAATTTGCTCGCCGAGTTGCAGAAAAACAAAACGGCGATCAAGCAGGACATGGACGTGGCCTACCGGCTCGCCGAGGATACGGTCATCCCGCAGTTGGATTTTCCGCGCATCACACGCTGGGTGTTGGGCAAACACTGGCGCGCCGCGACGGACGATCAACGGCAACGTCTGACCCGCGAGTTCCGCACGCTTCTCATCCGTTCCTATGTCTCGGCCATGGTCACTTACGTCGATCAGATCCTTCAGCATGCCGACAATGTACAGTTTCCACCTGAGCGTTCCCGACAGGACGGCGACACAGCCGTCGTCACGATGTTGATCAGCCAGGAGACCGGTCAACGGGTCGCGGTGCAATATGAGATGCACCTGAACGAGGCCGGCTGGAAGATCTACGATGTGCAAGTCGAGGGAATCAGTCTCGCGTTGACCTACCGCAGTAAACAGCCGCAATGCTCAGGCCTACGCCATCACGCAACATTCTCGTCTCATCTGCGTACCATGTGCCAAGAAGCGACATTGCAACTGTTCGTTTTATTGGCGTTATATTCTCGGCGGCGACGATAATATCAAGTTGATACTCGCCCGGGCCAATGATGTGGCCTTTATGGTTCGGTGCAACCATCAGATCAAACGCGAGTGAAGTTTGTGTATTAGGGCCTGTTAACACTAATCCTGCTATACTGTGCGTATGGAAATCACATCATCGCATTTCAAAATCATTGAAGAATTGTTACCCGTACAGCGCGGGAACGTGACGCTATCGAACTTGAAAGTGCTGAATGCACTGCTGTACGTTGCAGAACATGGCTGCAAATGGCGAGGACTACCAAAGCGGTTTGGTAATTGGCACACCATTTACACGCGGGCGAATCGCTGGGCCAAGCAGGGTGTGCTAGACCGTGTTTTTACGGCGTTACAGGAAAGCAGCGTGATCAATATACAGGTTGATCATGTTTCTCTGGATAGCACGGCGGTGAAGGTGCATCCGGACGGAACGGGCGCGTTAAAAAAAACGGTGTTCAATCTATCGGTAAGTCACGGGCGGGATGGACGACAAAAATTCATATGGTCGCGGCCGATGCCCGGACCGCGGTAACGTTCTCGCTGTCGCCGGGGCAGGCCGGTGATGCCCCTGAAGGGAGGAAGCTCCTGAAATCCCTTGAAGATAGGGGTTTTGAAGGCACCCAGGTGATTATGGATAAAGCCTACGAGGGCGATGAAACGCGGCAACTGGTGATTGATCTGGGCATGGTTCCTGTTGTGCCGCCAAAGAGTAATCGGCTGTCCGTCTGGGAATACGACAAAGAGATGTACAAAAAACGCAATGAAGTGGAGCGTTTATTTCGGCGGCTGAAAGGATTTCGAAGAATCTTCTCACGCTTCGACAAACTGGATGTCGTATTCAGGTTCTTTATCCAGTTTGCATTGATTGTCGATACACTGATTAGTGTTAACAGGCCCTAGTAAGAAACGTAAGTCTGAACAGACCTTGCGTATTCGATGTCACGAAAACCAGCGCAGAAATGCCGCCGCCGTCAGGGCCGTAACGGCCAAGAACATCAGCCCGGTCCAGATCGCATACTGTCGCTGCTCGGACCCTGCGCGTTGATAACGCAGGAAGACCGCGGACATCACCAAGCCGCCGACCGCGCACGCCATCTTGAGGAACAGCGCGACAAGAGCGATGCCATGGATGTCGGGAAATTGCCCGTAATAGGCAAAGCTGATGGCGCCGAAGCCTGCCCCGCTGACGCCTTGCAACAACCAGCTCACTAGAACTACCCAGGCGAATCGGCGTCGCGCGACGGGCGTCGCGGCCTGCGGCCAGCGCGCGAAAACTATTCCGCCGACCACAGCCACGGCACCGAAGTTATGCACGACCTGGGTCAGGGCATAGGCCAGGTTTTGCAGGTCCATCCTATTCCGCTGTCACGCTGACGCACTTTTCCACGCCGATCGGCGTATGGTTCTTGTTCACGATCTTGACGCAAATCTCGCGCTGTCCCGGATCAAGACTCGTCAGGGTGTAGCTGCCCGAGAGCTTCCGCAGCACAGCCACTTCCTTGCCATCGACATACAGATGGACATGATCCCCGCGCGGTCCCGGTATCGCGTCATAGTCGACCGTGCCTGGCTCCATTCCATCCACCTTCGCGCCATTGGCGGGCGCACGGATGGTAACCGACGCATCTTCCGCCAATGCCGCATTGCCAAGGATCAGCGCGGAACACAGGGAAAGGGAAAGCATGATGATGGATTTCATGGCAACCTCCACATACTCGCCGAATGGATTACTACACTCTAGCAGGCACTGGGTGTTGCGCCAGCCGGTCGAGAA
>JACRMO010000230.1 GCA_016214925.1 Gammaproteobacteria bacterium | reverse complement strand
GCTGCCCATGGCGGCGCTGGGGTCGATGCTGTATTTGAGTCCGCCGACACGCACCATGTCGCCGCCCTGTTGATAGTAGGGGTCCGGGTTGAACAGGTTGTCGGCGACATCTTCGAGAATTTCCTTGATGCGTGCGCCACTCATGCTGTTGAGCGTGACGTTCGGATAGGTGATGGCGGTCTGCGTCATCAGCTGGTCCAGGGTGATGGTCTCGCCCGGCAGGATGCTCACGCCCCAACGGAAGCCGGGCGAGAAGGCGATCTCGGCGCTGGCGACGTCGAGCAGGGCGTCGCAGATGAGTTGATCGAAGGTGCCGTTGAAATTGCCGCGGCGGTACAGCAGGTCGTCGCTGACGGCGAGTTTTTCATCGAGCTTGGCTTTGAACGGCGCGCGTACTGTGTCGATATGCGCCGCCATCGTCGCATCCGCGGCCAACAAGTTGGAGAACACCGGCAGCAGACGGTAGCGGTAATCGCTGAGTTTGCCGTTCTTCACGTCGAGGTCGAGCACGGCGAGATACTTGCCGTTGGAGCCGGCGTTGGTGACCAGGGTCTTGCCGCTGGCGTTGGCGACGACGACCGGCGCGGGGATGGCGTCGTGGGTATGGCCGCCGAGGATGACGTCGATGCCGGTGACGCGACTGGCCATCTTGAGGTCGACATCCATGCCGTTGTGCGATAGCACGACGACCACCTGCGCACCTTCACCGCGCGCCTGATCGACCATGCTCTGCATATTCTCGTCCTGAATGCCGAAGCTCCATTGCGCGATGAAATGGCGCGGGTTGGCGATCGGCGTGTAGGGGAAGGCCTGGCCGATGATCGCGGTCGGTATGCCGTTGATGGGGCGGATCACATAGGGTTTGAACACCGGTTCGTTCCATTCGGTGTCGACGATGTTCTGGGCGACGAAGTCGATGCGGTCCTTGAAATCCTTGTCGACGATTTCGCGCACGCGCTCGGCGCCGTAAGTCATTTCCCAATGCGCGGTCATCACGTCGACGCCGAGTAACAGTTGCGCGTCGACCATGTCCTGCGCGCCGGTCCACAGCGAAGTGGCAGAGCCCTGCCAGGTATCGCCGCCGTCGAGCAGCAAGGCGCCGGGGCGTTGCGCACGGATCTGTTTGATCAGCGTGGCCAGATGGGCGAAGCCGCCGACCTTGCCGTATTGGCGCGCGGCGGCGACGAAATCGAGGGAGGTGAAGGCGTACGCGTCGAGTGTGCCGGGGGCGATGCCATAGGCCTTGAGGAAGGCGTCGCCGACGAGATGCGGCGCATGGCCGGCCATGCCGCCGACGCCGATGTTGATGTTCGGTTCGCGGAAATAAATGGGCAGCAACTGGGCGTGGCAGTCGGTGTAGTGCAGCAGGGAGACGTTGCCGAAGGCGGGCAGTTCGTACAGATTGCTCGGCGCACTGTTGAGCTTCGTGCCACCACTCCTGCCCGTGGCGCTGTCGGAGCCGGAGTCGCAGCCGGGCAGGCTGATGCCGGCGGCGCTGGCGATGGCCAGCATTTGCAGGAATTCACGGCGTGAGATGGTCATGGCAAACCTCGCATTGGATACGTGAGAGGTGACGCGCGTCGATCGATGACTATTCCACGCGCGGAGATTGCAGCAATGCCGGAAGGGTTTTTCCGGGCTTGATAAACACGAACCCGGCCTGGTGCGCAGGCCGGGTTCGTGGGGACAGCCGCTGTTTACTTGCGCGTGGTCGGGCCGTTGACCTCCAGGCCGTTGCTCATGTAGGACTCGAAATACTCCAGCGCTTTGTATTCATCGCTCTGGAGTTTGAACGGCTGGGCGCGCACCTGTGTGTTACAGCCTTCATAACGGGCATGCAGCGTGCCGAGCGCACCCGATACCGAACGGTAGACGGGGAAGTGCGTGGCATGGCCGATCATCGGACTCAGCAAGTCGGCACGTATATGCTTGCCGGCACTGCTGATGTGGCAGTCCGCGCAGGCCAGGTTGAGTTGGCCACGTTTGGCATAGAAGTGCTGCTTGCCACGTTCATAAGCGGCACGCGCGCGCGGATCGTTGGGGACGACGATATGCATCTTCATTCCGCGCGAGGTGGAAGCCATGTACGCGGAGATGTCGGCCATATCGCCCTTGCCATCCTTGAGCGGCTCCTCGGTGTTGGATTTGCGGCAAGCGTTGATGGCACTTTCCAACGTGACCACTTCGCCTTTCTTGGTGTCGAACATCGGGTAGTTCTGGCGAATGCCGATGCCGCCATTGGGGAAACAGCTGGCGTAGGTCTTGCCATTCTTGAAGGGCGTGTTGAAAAGTTTTTTGCCATTCTCCAGGCCGAGTTCATACGGCGGGAAGTCCTCGATGGCCTCCCACTGGGCGCGGGCTCCGGGGTCGAGGGCGTAAACGCCATTGCCGTATTCTTCAAAAGGAACGTTCGGGAATTGCTTTTTGAAATGGGCGCGCATTTCCTTCAGATCCTGCTCCGGGCTGGCGGCGGCTGCGTGCGGCAAGGCGCTGGCGATGCCGAGGACCGTGACGATGCTCAGGAGTTTTCTCATGGATGGTGTCTCCTTGGTGGTGGGCGGGGGCGAATGCGTGAGCATGTGTCCGCCGTATTTTTTTACTCGATGACCGTTTCGGCGGATTCGTGCTGGCCCTTATTGTCCACCCAGCTCAGCGTGAATTTGTCACCCGCCTTCGCGCCTTTGAAGCGGAACGACAAGTAGGGATCCTTGGATATCGCCACGCCCCAGAGCGCGCTCAGGACGACCTTGCCATTGTGTTCGCAGGTCACTTCCTGGATGAAATGCGCCGGGATGAGTTCCCCGGTTTTCTTGTCCTTGACCTGTCCGGTATCCATCGGATGCTTGACCAGCGCCTTTACCGTGGTCACATCCCCCGCCAGTTTGGCGACGACTCTCATTTTGTTGGCCATGTTGCTGCTTCCTCTTGCCTGATTCGTTGTGGATGCGCGATTGGACGATCCGGATCAGCCGCCGCAACCGCCAATGGTGACTTTGACTTCCTTGCCGGCGCTGTAGAGTTTTCCGCCGGCCTTGACGACCGCGATCACACTGGTGGTTTTGCCGAGTTTGATGCGTGTTGCGACAAAGGGTTCGGTCGCGGCGCCGAGCGTATAAGACGACGTGAGCGGCGTGGCATTTTTTTCGGCGAGAATGCTGATCGATTCGACGCCGTCCATTGCGACTTCAACGGATACCGGGACGACTGCGCCATTCTCGGCGATCTCCGGCAGTTGTTTGAAGACGATCTTGTCGCTGCCTTCGAGTTGCGTGGAGCCAAACAAACTCTTCAATGCGTCGTCGACGGTCTTGGCGTCGAAGGCGTCTTTGGGCCAGGCGGCGAGTGCTGCGCGCGGTGTTAACAGGCCGGCACTGAATGCCATACCCAGTGCGCCAAGCGCCAGGGTGCCTTTCAGGAGCGTTCTGCGTTTCATGTCAGTCACTGCTGTTTCTCCTCAGTGTGCCAATGCCGGTGCTTAGAGGCTGTAGATGAATTCAACGACTTTGTCGATCTCGTCTTCCGTCAGGATCTTGTTGCGGCCAAACGGCGGCATCATGCTGTTGATGTTGGCGCGGGTGGAATCCCAGATCTGCGCGCGCAGCTTGGCCTTGTCCGGGAAGCGGGCCTGCATCCCTACGAGCGGCGGGCCGATGTCGCCGGCAAGTTCTCCCTTGGCGATTTGGTGGCAGGCAAGACAATTGCCTTTCTTGTTATCGAAAGCGAGTTTGTTGCCTTGCTCGATGGGGGTCATTGCTTTCGCTTCTTCGGCGGCAGTCGCCATCGCGGGTGCCAGCATCAGGCTACCCAACAGCGCGGCTACGGAAGTGGCGGTGGATAGGATGCTCGTGAGTTGCCGCATCGTTGCCTCCTCAGTGGTGGTTTGTTGCTTAGGGTTGTGTTTGTAACTATACGTCTTGTGACTACACATCGGGCCACACGAGATAAAGCATTCTGATTTCGACTGTACGAGTCCGAATATAGTAGTACCCCGGGCGCTAGTCAAAGCCATGACTGCTTCTCGGGTAAGACGACGTAGGTTGGGATTTCATTCCATCGGGCGATGGAATGTGCGTTCGTGGGTTCAGCGCGGCTCGTTTTCGTCTTCTCTGGCCTTTTCCTCGAGCGCGAGCGCTTCGAGCACTTGTAACCGGGCTTCGATACGCGAGGCCTGATAAAAATCCTGTCCAGGAACCCGGCTGGCCAGCGTCAGTTGTTCGACGGCTTCGAAGGTTTGGCCGTTCAGATAGTAGTATTCGGCCATGGCCTCATGGGCATCGGCGTTTCGTTGCATGCCGGTGGCGGCCTTGGCCAGCAGCAGATAGAGGTTTGGGTCGGGCTGTGTCTGGCGACGTCGCGCATCTTCCAGTATTTGGCGGGCCTCGCTGTGGCGGCCGGTATTCAACAGGGCCTGGGCATACCCTTCCACCAGCACGGCATTGGTCGGGTAGAGTCGCAGCAGCGTGCGGTACTGTTCCAGTGCCGCCGCGTTGCGACCCGCGGTCAAATCGAGTTGTGTCAAGGCCAGTTGATAGGCGATACGGTCGGGATCGGTCTTGCTCAGCCGGGTAAGCGTCGTCCGCGCCGACGTATAGTCGCCGGCGCTCGCCAGGGCCAAGGCATGGCCGTACTCACGTGCAGCCTCCGGCAACGGAGGATCGGTTTTGGGTTGATTGAAATAGGCAACGGCCTGCTTGGCGTCGGCTGTGGTGAGTACGCGCAGCTTGGCCTGGGCAAGGTAGAAGTTCAGGTTGTCTTGAATCTGCCGTGGACGCTGCTGCTCGGCGCGTGCCATGGACTCGGCTATGCGGTCCGTGGTCACCGGGTGTGTTCTTAGAAACGAGGGCAGGCCATCACCGTAATAACGGGTGTTCTGCTGCAGACGCTCGAAGAACCCCGGCATGCCGCGGGGGTCGAATTCGGAACGCGCCAAGGTCTGCATGCCAATATCGTCGGCCTCTTTTTCATTGGCGCGCGTGAAGTTGATCTGTTGCTGAATGGCGCCGGCTTGAACCGACATGAGCGCCGCCTGACCGGCCTCGCCACTCTGCGTGCCGATCAGAATCGCCGCCAGGATTGCCGCCGCCATTGGTAGACCCATGCGGCTGGCGGAATCGTAGGCGCGCACCAGATGTTTCTGGGTGACATGGGCGATTTCGTGGGCCATTACACCGGCCAGTTCGCTTTCATTACGCGCCGCCAGGATCAGTGCGCTGTGTGTCCCGATAAAACCGCCCGGGGCCGCGAAGGCATTGATCGCGGCATCCTTGACGATGAAGAACGTAAAGCGTTGCCCGGGGGTGTCGCTGTTGGCCACCAGACGGTTGCCGAGCGTGCTCATATACGCATTCAGCTCCGGATCATCGATCAACGGAACCTGCTGACGCAGGCGGCGCATGAAGGCCTCGCCCAACTGGCGCTCCTGGTCCGGTGTAATCAGACGTTCGGCGGGGTCGCCGATGTTCGGGAGATCCAGCGCGAGACTTGGCAGGGAGGGGCTCAGGCACAGCAAGCTAAGCAGCAGCAAACGGCGTGGATATGAAAGCATGCGGTGAAGGAAACTCATGGCAACGAGTGGATTTGCAGGCTGAGACAACAATACGCGAGGCCTGTTCCCTGCGCCAGCAGGCGATTTGGCGGCGTGACTCTGGGGCGTCTGGGGGTGGAGCTATCTGCCTGGCCGTGCTATTCCCGCCTAAGTTCCCGGGATGACAGCGTCTAAATATTAGGATACGCTAATATGCAATTTTTAGATCGGAGAAGCACATGTTTGGAATTCCGGAAATCGATGGGCGCGAGTTGGCCAAGATCCTTGCGGAAGCACCGGACAGCATTCACTTGGTGGATGTCCGTACTCCCCAGGAAATGTCGCAGGGCATTATCCCGGGCGCTGATACCGTCCCGCTGCACCTCGTACCGCTGAAAGCAGAGGATTGGAAGCACGAGACCCGACCGATGGTGGTTTACTGCCGTACCGGGGCGCGTTCGGCTCAAGCCTGCGCCTTCTTGGCGGACCGCGACAGAAAGCGGCAGTATATTAATCTCCGAGGCGGTATTCTGGACTGGGTTCAGCAGGGCAGGGGTGTGATCGTACCGCCGGCGAACAGCGCCATCGCTTAAGTATTTCAGAGGCACAACGATACTACTGTCCAGGGTTGCGTTTAATTGGCAGTTGGCATATAAGTGCGCTGCTAAATTCCATCGTTCCTGACTGTACTGTTCCTCACGGGACACTCACGTCATCAAATTATAGAATCTGAAGGAGTCTTACACATGGCTAATTTCGACGAGGAGCTGGATGCATCCGGCCTGAACTGCCCGCTGCCCATCCTGCGTGCAAAGAAGGCTCTCGGTGGTCTCACCAGCGGCAAGATTTTGCACATCATCGCGACCGACCCGGGTTCCGTGAAGGACTTCGAGGCGTTTGCCAAACAGACGGGCAACACCTTGTTGGAATCCAAGGAAGCGGGTGGCAAATACCACTTCCTGATCAAGAAGTCCTGATTTCAGGCGTTTGCCCACGATGCCGAGGTCAATCCGCCCCGGCTGAACTTGGGTAGACGAAGGTTCTAGCATTCGGACCGCTTTAGAAACCGCCCGGCCAAGTGCCGGGCGGTTTTTTTGTGGCTGATAATGAATGCCCCGGTTGGTCGGCGCGTAGTGGTATGGCTAATGGGTGGTGTGAAATCTAGAACGTCCAGTTGACCTGTGCGCTGAGGATATCGACGGCGTTGTCATACTCACCGGTTATGTTACCCGCCGTTGTGCTGGTGTTGTTGATGCGCGTGTCAGCCACGAACAGATGGGCATAGCCTGCGTCGAACGATACATGGGATGAATAGCGATAATTCGCGCCAATGGCGAGCCAGGTGCGATCATTGCCTGGGATGCGTGGGGTGCGGTGTGCGTCGTCTGGAATGGGTTCTTCATCGAAGGCGATGCCTGTCCGCAGCAACCAGGCGCTGTCGTAGCGGTAATTTAGGCCCAGTGAATAGCGCATACTGTTGTCCCAACCCTCCACGGTGACTGAGTCGGGCTGATTGGAGGCATAGTCCACACGCAATTCCTGAAAACGGTCCCAGTGTGTCCAGGTGGCATCCGCGAGAATCGCCCATCGGCTGTCGATGTCGTGGTACAGACTGAGAGATGCGGTTTCCGGCAGGGTGACATTGGCCGTGAGACTGGTCGGCACAAACAAGCCGATCCCGGTAAAGAAGGCATCCGCATTGGTGAAGCTCGCGTCGCCTTCGAGTTCTTGCTTGATCTTGGAGCGATACGCAAATCCTATACGCGTGCCAGGATTTACATCGTACATCAGGCCAAAGTTGTAGCCGTAGCTCCAGTCATCACCCTCAATTTTGCCGGTCGCGTCTGCTGTGCTGACTAATCCACCGCAGATTGCTACAGCGGCGGGCGCGTCCATTCCAGGATTCTGCGCAAGTAACACCCCAACGCAACTGGCCGTCTGATTGATGGCCTGAGTGAGTTTCGCGTCGATGTATTGAAAATCCACGCCCACGCCAACTGACAGATTTGGCGCTGCTTTATAGGCGATCGCTGGATTGATATTGATCGTCTTGAGATCCGATTCAATGGCGTGATATCGACCGACCCAGTCAGCGTCGTATTCCGTCTTGAGCCCGAACGGCGCATTGATGCCGAGACCGAAGACGAAATCGTTCGGTAACTTGCGGCTGTAGTAGAGATTAGGAATCAGGGCGGTATTGCCGGCGTCACCACCATCTCCGCCCGTGACGGGAGCGCCCAGCGCATTTGTCCCGGTACCGGAGAATTCCGCAGAGGGTTTCACGAGATGCGCGGCCGCGACGAACTGGTTAGACAGATACATCAAGCCGGCCGGATTGTAGAAAACCGTGGAGGCGTCTTCGGCGCTGGCTGCGGCGCCTGCGTAGGCGTTGCCCAACCCGCTGACGCTCTGCTCGATCAGGGCGAAGCCGGCCGCGTAACCCTGGCTGGTAGTAACCGTCAACAATGTGGCGAATACGATCCGAGCGTGGGTGAAGAATTGACGGTGGACCATGTGTGACTCCTTGTTGGTATAGCGCGTTTGCGTAATTGAAGCACAGATTTGCCTGCATGGCGCTCAAAACCGGGTTGTGGAGGTGCATTTGTTGCGCGTGAACAACGGGTGACTGATAGCTAAGCCGTGGCATAGCCTTTGCAAACGAAATCTATTTGACAATTTGTGGCTTCGTTGCCATTCTGTGGCGAGCGCTCTAGTGGTTGTCGCTGAAAAGCAACGAGTTGCACTGAATTCCACCCAGGAGGGATGAGAAAATGAAAGGTAACATCAAGCGTTCACTGGTTGCAGCCGCAGTTGCGGCCGCTATCGTCGCCCCGGCGGCACACGCCACCAATGGTTATTTCGTAACCGGCAACAGCGCTAAGTCCAACGGTATGGGCGGAGCGAGTATCGCCTATGCACAAGATGCTATGGCCTCGGCGTCCAATCCCGCCGGTATCGCACTCGTCGGCAACCGCGTTGATGCCGGTATCATGCTGTTCAATCCGCAGCGTGATGGACATTTGGATGCGACGGGGCTGGATGTGAATGCTGCGACCGGCGGATTTGTCACAGGTGGTGGTGCTGACAGCGGCAAGGTGAATAGCGGTGCTACGTTGTTTGCGATTCCGAGTGCTGGTTTTACGTTCAATATGGGAAATATGACCGTGGGTATGAGTATCGCCGCCAACGGTGGTATGAATACCCGTTACAACACCAATATCTACGCGGCTTCCTTGGCGCCGGCCATTGGCTGTAATGGCACCGCGCCGACCTGCAGTGGCTTCTTCCCGAACACGGGTTTTGCAGGCATGCTGGAACTCGGAGGCGCTCCTGTGAGTGATGCTGCTCTGGACGCGCTCTATACCAACCCTTATGCCGCGTCCACATTGGGTGTGAACCTATCTCAGGTCATTATCGCGCCGACAGTGGCGACCAAGATCAACCAAGATAATGCACTCGGCGCATCGTTATTGGTGGGTTATCAGCGTTTCCGTGCCTATGGTCTGGGGATGTTCCAGGCACTTTCCTCGGATCCTGCGCATACCACCAACAAGGGTGATGATGATTCCTGGGGTGCCGGTGTACGCCTCGGTTGGACGGGCAACATCACCAGCAACATTAGCCTGGGTGCGCAATATTCCTCAAAAATCTACATGCAGGAATTCGAGCGTTATGCCGGTTTGTTTGCTGAACAGGGCGATTTCGATATTCCGGCCAATTTCGGCGTGGGTCTCTCCATGAAAGTTACGCCGCAGACGACCGTGGCTTTCGATGTGCAGCGGATTCAATATGGCGATGTCGCCGCTATTGCCAACAAGGGTCCGACGGCGGACCAGTTCATGGGCGCGCTTGCTGGTGTCCTCACCGGTGGTATTGCGGGTAGTACCAGCAACCCCTTGGGCACCGACAATGGCTGGGGTTTCGGCTGGGAAGATATTACGGTGTATAAACTGGGCATCAACCACGAGCTCAACAGCCAATGGACCGTGCGCGGCGGTGTGGATATTGGCGAGAACCCCATCGACGACGACCAGAATATGTTCAATATCCTGGCTCCGGGTGTCGTCAAAAATCACCTGATGCTCGGGTTCACCTATGCGCCGGATCAGTACAGCGAAATCAGTGCGAGCGTTATGCACGCGTTCTACGAGGATCAGTCGTACACCTATCAGGGCACCGGTGGGTTTGCACCTTTCAGCTACGACACAAAAATCGGCATGGACCAGAACGCGCTCGAAGTCAGCTACGGCATGAAGTTCTAACCGTAGTCGATTCGAGAGAGGGCGACCTATCGTCCAGCGTGTAATCCAAAAGGGCCATGGTTGACATGGCCCTTTTTTTTCATCATTTAATCTGTGCGAGTGTCAAACGTTTCGTCTAGAATGACGGCACACCAACAACCACTGGGTTAAGGATTAGGAGGCAATAATGTTGAAAGTATCGAAAATCTTTGCGGGTCTGCTGACGGCGGCGTTGACGCTGTTGCCGATGGTAGCCAGCGTGCAGGCGGCCGATGTCTACAAACCGTTCGTCCTCGCCTCGCGCGGCGCGGGCGATGTGGCGGCCAAGGTGGGCGAAGTAAAGGCCGCGCTGACGGGCGCCGGTTTCCAACTCGTCGGTGACTACGAGCCCTACGAAAACGCACATGTCGTGATCTTCACCAACGATGCACTCAAAAGCGTCGCCTCAAAGACCGAGTACGG
>JACRMO010000229.1 GCA_016214925.1 Gammaproteobacteria bacterium | reverse complement strand
GGCACGGTGATGTAAAAACTCGGTGCGCGCGGCGGCGGTCTCAAGCACATGATGCCCGACGGCAAAGGCCGCGTGCGCCTCGACTACATCATTCCCTCGCGCGGCCTGATCGGCTTCCGCACCGAGTACCTCACCGCCACCCAGGGCAGCGGCCTGCTGTACAGCGTGTTCGACCATTACGGTCCGGTGAAGAAAGGCGAGTACGGCAACCGCAACAACGGCGTGCTGATCGCCAACGGTCCGGGCAAGGCGCTGGCCTATGCACTGTTCAACTTGCAGGAACGCGGCCGGCTGTTCATCGGCCACGCCGAAGAGGTGTATGAAGGCATGCTCATCGGCATCCACACCCGCGACAACGATCTGGTGGTGAACCCGCTCAAGGCCAAGCAGCTCACCAACATCCGCGCCGCCGGCACCGACGAAAACCTGGTGCTCTCCCCGCCGATCCGCATGTCGCTGGAACAGGCGCTGGAGTTCATCGACGAAGATGAACTGGTGGAAGTGACGCCGAACCACATCCGCCTGCGCAAGAAACAGCTCAAGGAACAGGACCGCAAGCGGACATCGCGCGCGGCGGAGTGATTCGGGTTAGCTATAAAAACGAAGGGGGCGGATCAAACCGCCCCTTCTTGTTTGCGTAGGATGGGTGGAGCGAAGCGCAACCCATCATTCACCGCACCCACCAACCGCATCATCATCAACATCGCCCGCCCAATCCACCGCATAGACACCCGACGCGACATAACGATGGAACGTCTAATACGGCCAGTCGGCCACCCTGCGGCAATGGCCATGCTTGACCGGATTGTAATGGACGTAATCCATGTGTCGCCTGAAATCATCCTCGTCTCGGATGGCATGTTCCCAGAACCGGCGTTGCCAGATACCGCGCTCCCCTTTGCCGATTCGGCTTGCCGAGCGTCGCTCTGCGCACGGCAAGCCACGGGAGAAGCGCGCCTTGATCTTCCGCCAGCGTACCGAGAAATCCGCATCGCCCGGCGGCAAGGTCAACACCGCATGCAGGTGATCGGGCAGGATTACCACCGCATCGAGTTCGAAGGGATGTTCCCGCCGTGTTTCCGCAAAGGCACGGCGCAGCAGTGCGATGTGCTCAACGAGCAAGCTCTGCGAACGCTCCGCCAGATTCACCGTGAAGAAATAGGAGCCCCCGGGAACGAAATGGCGTCGGTATTCGGTCATCCTTGACCTCCGTGCGTTTACCCTAATTGTTGCCAACGGGGTGATGGGTTGCGCTGCGCTCCACCCATCCTACGGGGGGCGTTGGTCGGGTTATGCGCCTTGCGTCCCTAACCCTACCTACATCTGCCCCTGCCCCTAGATCTCACACTTGTCCCCGTACACCGCCATGATGTTTTCCAGCTCCTGGCACAGCACGCCCCGCTCCACCGCATCCAGCCCCACGAAGTGCGGCAGCTCCTGCCCCGAACGCAGCGCCTCGATGTACTCGCGCACGGCACCGCAGCCGTGCTCGCAGAGGGTTTCCACGCGTTCGTCTATATGGGCGTTGCCGGTAGTCATGTCGCCTCTGAATTATGATTTCCACGCCGGCCAAATATCGGCCAGCCACAAACGCAAGCGTAGCCCGGGCTCGGTGGTATAACCGACCTCGGTAAAACGAACGTGGCCGGCGGCATCGATCACAAACGTCGTCGGCACGGCACGCACACCATACGCATGCGCCCATTCACCTTGCGCATCGCGCAGCGTCGGGAAATTCAAACCCGCCTTGTCCATATACGCCCGCAATGCCACAGGCTGCGTATCTTCCAGGGCGATGCCGATCACCGTCCAGTCGCGGGCGATGGCCGCGATGCTGCCCTGCTCGGCACGACAGACCGGACACCAGGTCGCCCAGAAATGCACCAGCACCGGTCGGCCTCGCAGCGCGGCCAGATCGACCGCCTGGCCGCGCACATCGATCCCCGCCAGCGGTGGTGCCAGCCCGCTTACCGCATGACGGGTCTGATAGACATGCACCGCCACCACGACCGCCACCAGCAGCAGGGCATCACGCAGCCAACGGCGATACTTGGGTGACCGTGGTGCAACAGAGTTCTCTGCCATGGCTTAGGATCTGAATACCCGTCAGTCCGCACGACGTTCAGACAACAGATCCAGCAGCGTCATATCCGCCAGCGCGGCGCCCCGCGCGGCTTGCAAGCGCTGCAGAAGTGCACCGATCGGCGCGGGATCCGCCAAATCCGACCCGCTCGGATTGACACCCTCATCGGCCGCGCGCACCGCATCGAGCAGATCCACGAGACGCACGCTGGCGGTATCTTGCGCCGCGATCAGGTTCGGTGGCTCGTCACAGGTCTCGACCAGATAACCGGCCGCGATCAGCAAGGCAACCAGCCGTTCCATCGACGTGACCGGCACATTCAGGCGCGCCGCCAGTGTCGTGACGGTCCAGGCCGCTGCGTGGCGGTGATGTTGATCGGCAATCAGATACATGACGTTCAATGCCAGGCGTTCCTTCAGCCGATTGCTCAAGCCGAGCTGGATACCCGTGCGGGTCAGGTAGTGCGGGTTCTGGATCAGGAAGGAGATCTGCGCGCCGATCAGCAGGATCAGCCAATTGATGTAGAGCCAGATCAACAGCAGCACCAGGATGGCGAAGCTGGAATAGATCGCCGCGTACTGTGTGGATGAGGCAATGAAGGCGGCGAAGATCCAGCCGGTGCTCTGCCAGAGGAGGCCCGCGACCAGGCCACCCCCGAGCGCGGCATACAGTTTCACCCGGGTGTTGGGTATGAACGTATAGAAGAAGGTAAAGGCACCGACCACCAGCAGATACGGTATCAACCGCGAGGATTCCACGACCAGCGTGCCGAACGGCTCGATGCCGATCAGCCACTGCACCAGCCGGTTGTTCATCACCGAGGCGGTGATGGCCAGCGCGCCGAATACCAGCACCGGCCCGACCAGGACCACACTCAGGTAGCTGCTGAAGCGCTGCCCGAAACCGCGCGTGCGCTCGATCTGCCAGACATGGTTAAACGCCGCTTCGATCTTATGCAGCAGCGACAGGACGGTATAGATGAGCATCGCCAAGCCGAGCCCGCCGAGCACACTGACGTCCATGTTCGATACGAAGGTCAGAAGATGCCCGGCGATTTCGTCGCCCTTGGGCCCGAGCGGCGCCAGGAACTGGTGCAGGACCGGTTCCAGCTGATTGTGCACGCCGAAGCCTTTGAGGACGGAAAAGCTGACCGCCAGCAGCGGCACCATCGACAGCAGCGTGGTGTAGACCATGCTCATGGCACGCAGATTCAACTCGCCGCGGGCCAGTTCGCGCAGCAGTACCTGCCCCAGACGCAATGCTCCGATCAGCAGTCGACGCCATGCCGGCAACTGTCGCAGATCATCGCTCCACACGATCTCCTGGAGGTGATTCCGCAGTCTCGTGATACTGTCGAGCATGGTATCCGGCCTCGGTGATGCCGCTGTCGGCGGCGTGGCTTACTATAAAACATTCGCCGCGCAGGTCACCCCAATTCGTCATGCAGACCCGTCATACACGCATGCTCGCACATGCCCATCGCATCCTCCAATCGACCTCTATCGACCAATATCACCGGCAAAGTTTGCCGGCTCGGCGGCATTCCGTGCGGCGCTGTCGGGTGGTGTCGCACACGCCGCGCAAGCCATCCCGAACACCCGTCACGCGACTATCGCACTGGCTGGCGATGCGGATGCACGCGCGTCGCAGTATCACTTCGCTCACAACCGACGAACGCATCCGGATACGGGAAAAATAGGGATCAAATCGCCATACGTACTGTACAGCTATCACGCGCGATGCCGCATCTCGACCAGCTGTGACGATCTCGGCGGCCTTTGTTCAAGCATGCCATCGTTCCCCGCGACTTACTCTCGGAAGATCGCGCTGGAGATTATTTCTCGACGCTAATCTTTTCTTTTTCGTTAAAGTTTCTATAATCGGGAGCCGTTAAGTTGCGCGAACCGTTAACCTATGGAGGGTTACACCATGGCAGTGAAAAAGAAAGCTAGCAAGAAGTCCGCCGCTCCGAAGGCTGCGCCGAAGAAAAAGGCAGCCAAGAAGAAGGTAGCGAAGAAGAAGGTTGCAAAGAAGACTGTAGCCAAGAAGGGCGGCAAGAAGAAGGCCGCCAAGAAAGGCGCAAAGAAAAAAGCCGCTAAGAAGGGCGCAAAGAAAAAGGTAGCCAAGAAGGGCGGCAAGAAAAAGGCCGCCAAGAAGGGCTCAAAGAAAAAGGCTGGTAAGAAGCGCGCCAGCAAGAAAAAGGCTGCTGCAGCTGCCGCCTAAGACGTAGACAGCTCGGCATCGACCGAGCACTACGGGCAGTAAAAAAGCCCCCTGTTACTATCCTCGGCCCGCTCTGCGGGCCTTTTTTATTTCAGTAACTTAGACACATTCGGCACGCGCGTGCGCGAACCCGACCGACACGCGCACAGACGCTGATTCGTTGTCTGTGCGCAACAGAATTGATGGCGCATCCACGCGGATTGGGCGGATTGGAATGTCGCTTCACTCTGCATCCGCATCCAGCAGATGCGCATAGTGCGCGCGGTTCTTGCGCAGACGTTCGCGTGTCGATGCCCAGGGATCTTGCCAGCCGAGTCGTTGATCCATGAGCGCACGGCACAACGTCAGCAGGCCCTGCACATCGTTCAGATGTACGAACTCGGGTGCCGGTCCGTGTGCCCGCGCGCAATCCGCGCCGCCCTCCAGACCCTGATTGTGATAATTACCCAACGGCACGGTCAGACCCAAGGTCGGAATCCCGAACGCGGTCGCGGCGGTCGCCTCGCAGGAACCGCCGTCCATGATGCGGCGCTGATGCGCGCCCGGCAGCCGACGCTGTGCCAGCTCACTGAGCAGCTGCATGCCGCCGGCATCGAACACCGTGCGCCGGTCGCCGAGGCGCACCACCGGACCCTTGCCGATACGCGCGCCCGGCAAGGTGCGCGATGCCTCCAGACTCACCGCAACCAGCGGACGGCGCCGCGACGCCGTCCACTCCAGCTCCAGATGCGCGATCGCACCGACGAAGCCGACTTCCTCGGCGCGCGTCAGCAGCCCGATAAACGGCGGGCGCGCCGTGCCCGCACGACGGTACAGCGCCCGCGCCGTTTGCAGGATTGCGAACACGCCGATCAGATCGTCGGCGGCCTTGGTATACAAGCGTTGACCGCTGCGCCACACCGGTGCGCGAAAGGCAAACCCGCCGAACAGATCGCGCGCGTGGCGTGCCGCTTGATGGACCTGCGCATCAGCGCAGCGCACCTCGGCGGTCTGCAGGGCATAGCCTTTGGGATGCACGACGACACGCCGCAGCACGCCCTCGCCCAGATAGCCGCTGCCCGTCGACAACCACACGCGCGCGCCACGCAGATGCTTCACCGGCGAGCCGCCATGCCAGGCGATGGAGAGCGTGCGTTCGTCCAGCCAACGCACACCGTGGAAACCCGGATGATCCATATGCGCGATGAACAGCCGCACCGGGACATCGGTGCGCTCGCGCAGCAGGTGCCGATAATCGGCCGCATCGCGCACCCCGACCAGCAGATTGCCGTGCGGGTCGCGGCCGTGCGGGATATCCCAGTCGGTGAGCGCCGCCTCCGCGAAGGCGCGCACCGCCTGCTCGCGAAACGGCGCCGTCGGCTGGCGCAACAGCTCGAAGAGAAAATTCAATTCGGATTTATTCACACTGACTCCCCTTTATCTCAAGCGAAGCCGGTAAGGCCTGAGCCATCCAGTCCACAAAACTTCGCACGCGGGGCGATAGTAAGCGGTTCTGCGGAAACACCAGGCTAAGCGGCAGAGGGTCCGGTTCAAATTCCGTCAGCAGCAGCTGCAATTCTCCACGCCGTACGGCGGGCATGACCTGATAGCAATAAAACATCCCAAATCCAAGACCGGCGATGCAGGCGTTTACCGAGGGGCCAACCTGATTGCAGTTGAAGCTGGCATTTACCGGAACCGTTAAGTCCCTGCCATTTTCCCGGAAGCGCCATGTGGATGCGGCCGAGATACCCGTAAAGCGCACGCACGGGAGCCGCGACAAGTCTTCCGGCCGTTGTGGTTGTCCAGTTTCGGCCAACAGTTCCGGGCTTGCGCATACGACTTGCCTGATAGCGCCGATCGGTTTGGCGATCAGCGAGGAATCGGCCAACGTGGCAATGCGCACCGCCACGTCCACGCCTTCTTCCAACATGTCGATCACTCTATCGAGTAACAGGAGCCGGACCTGCAGCTGGCGGTAGCGCCGTAGAAAGTGTGTGACCGCTGGAGCGACATGCATCTCTCCAAAACGTACCGGCGCGGTGACCGTAATGACACCACGTGGCTCGGTCTCATGCTGGCCCAACGTCAACTCGGTGTCTTCAATGTCGCCCAGAATGCGGCGGCAGCGTTCCAGATAAAACCGGCCCTCTTCAGTAAGGGCAATGCGGCGAGTCGTGCGATTGAACAATCGCACCTGCAATGCGTCCTCCAGAGACGCGAGGATACGGACGACGGCCGGCAGGGATTTCCCCAGTGCGTCCGCCGCGGCTGTGAGGCTGCCCCGTTCGGCGATCTGCACAAACACTGACATGGCTTGAAGCTTGTCCATGCGCAGATATTACTCCGCATATCGGAGTAGTGAAATCACGAAACTCGTATTTATTCCGTCTAATGAAATCCATAGTCTGGCAATCAGGCGGCAACGTTACCGTCCGAACCCAGACCTGCCACTGAATACCCACTGGAGAATGTGACCATGAAGAACGCCATTATTGTGCTGTCCGACCCGAAGTCCGGCTCAGAAGAGGCCTTGGGCCGTGTGTTCAATGCGCTGGCCGCAGCCTACGACTTCAAGCGTGCAGGCGAGGAAGTAACCCTGTTGTTCCAGGGTGCCGGTACCCGCTGGGCCGGTGAGCTGACGAAGCCGAGCCATCCGGCCCACGCATTGTATAAATCTGTCGAGGATACCGTCGCCGGTGTGTCCTGCGGCTGCGCGGACGTTTTCGGCGCGACTGAGAGCGCCAAGGCCAGTGGCCTCGATATGCTCAAGGACAATCCCGTGCCCGGTACTAGCGGGCTACCCAGTCTGCGCAAGCTGAGGGCCGACGGTTACGACGTTATCGTATTCTGATTTGCGCGCGGCCGGGATATTGCCGGCCGCACTCTTTACGCTTGGAGGAATCGACATGACACCAAGCACTTCATTTCACTCCGGTGAACTCGCTGTGCAGAAGCGTGCCGGGGAGACCGAGGTGGCGCGCAGAAATGGACGTGCACTGAGTAATCGCATCCCAAACGCCGCCTTGCCGTTTCTTTCACAACAACCCATGGTGGTGGTTGGCAGCGTCAGTCGGGACAGCTCCGTTTGGGCCTCGGTATTGATGGGCTGCCCCGGTTTCTTGCAGTCGGAAGACGGCTGCAGTCTATATGTGGACATCAGCGAACCTCGATCCGCCACGGACG
>JACRMO010000228.1 GCA_016214925.1 Gammaproteobacteria bacterium | reverse complement strand
TGCATTGTCCAATACGCCACCCATGCCAATTACCCGTTGCGAGGGAAACCGGGTCACCTGCTGAACCAACATCGACATACTATTAACCGGATTGGTTACAACAATAAGAATACTGTCAGGTGAATATCTTGCCGCCTCGATCGCAACATTCCGTACGATCTCCGCATTCACACTCAGCAGATCACGCCGTTTCATACCCGGTCGTCGCGCAAACCCTGCCGTTATTACGATTACGTCAGAATGCGCGGTACACTGCCAATCGTCAGTCCCGACGATAGAGCTCGTCACCCCCTGCATCACCATAGCATGTTGAATATCAAGGGCCTTCGCTTGGGCAAGCTGCGCACAGGTATCCAATAAGACAATGGAAGACGCAAAGCCGCGTTCCGCGCTGGCAAAGGCTGCCTGCCCACCGACGCTACCTGAACCAATAATGGAAAGCTTCACCAGATCCCCTTCAGGCCAACGGAACTTTGGCCCACAATGCTCCCCGCATTGTCTTTATCATACATGATAAGGGGTGTCTCACTTATTAAGTGATATTTATCTTTTTGTATTTGTTAAATTTAAATCCATGAATACAGACCAACATCCGCAACAGATCTCGGTCACCATCACACGATTTAAGTGCGCATCACCCTAACAAATGAGCGTCAAATCTTCAACACTACCGAGACTAGCGCCACATCCCTACGCCCACCCGGTATAAGCGGCTGATCACCATCAAGCTGAATGATTGCAGAACAGAGGCAACCCAGTTGGCTGCTCGACGACTGAGAAGCTGGTTACGCCAAACAGGAAAAAGCGGGCGTTTTGTTCCAGCAGCAGGGCCAGCAGATCCATCATACGCATCCCGTAGCCGGTTCACGCATTGACACCGGTCGCCCCTTGTAACCTTCAACTCTCGGTGGATGAAGGTAGCTTTGATCCACTTAGCCCCACAATTGCAAGTTAACTATTTTTCGGCTGAGACAAAACAGATCCAGGCCGGGTCCGCATCGCCGTGGGTGGCAGGTTCAAACACACCATCGGCTTCCCCTGTCTCTGCGTCGGTCCCCTGCCAATATACAGTGACTCTCTGGAAACCTGCTTCAATGAGTAATTCCTGAAGCTCAGGCAGAGACCATAACCGCCAGTCGTAGGTAAAAGCCCGTTTCATTTTTGAACCGTCGGGAAATGCGAAGTGAATATGGCAGAGAATTTCCCCGGTAACCGGATCGTAGCGGTGTTGATCCCAGATATACGTAAACTTCTTATGCTCGGTGCGCTCAGTCATTTCGCGGATGGCGTCATAGCCACCGAAAACGTCGATCATCAACACGCCGTCGTCGACTAATCCGGCACGAGCGCGTTCAAAGTACCCTCTCAAGGTGGGGCGATCCTTGAAACACTGAAAGCTGAAATTCATCGCCAGTAACACATCGACCGGTGCAAGCTCGACACTCAGCACATTGCCCTCGACGAGTTTCACGCGCCGTTGTTCGGCGGGTTCAAGCTTGGCCAGGTTGTGCTCCCGCCCCCATGCCAATACGCCGGGATCCAGATCCACACCGATGGCCCGATTGCTATTCCGTTGCCGTACCCACTCGCAGCACATAGCCGCCGTGCCGCAAAAGTCCTCGCGCAGCGTATGCGGCAAGCGCCCACGCATGCGTTGGAATGTCGCATCCACAAATTCGAATTCGAAACCGGTATCCTGCACCGCCTTTTGATACAAGCGATGACGATCGGCACGATCTGCCTGGGTGGGTTTACGCGACTTCTTGGAGGATTTTGCTGAAGCTTGGTTTTTGTTTGCCATGCGCGGCGTTATGCCACAGTCCCGGGGAGAGGTAAAGACCACCTACACCGCACAAGGCCGCAACAAAGCGGATCGCCCACGTAATAAACTTGATATTTGACAACACAGACAAACCAAGTTAGTAGGCACCGGCCAGCGTTGACCCAAGTCAATCCTGCGGATGCGAGCCTATGTCATTCTGCGCAGCACTTACTACAACGCCCCCGTTGCTGAGACCACATGACATTAGCCGATTATGTGACAACCTTTGGGCAGGATCTGTTGAGGCGACATGGCGAACGCGTGCATAAACTGGCCATCAATGCCGGCTTCACCTGCCCCAATCGCGATGGCAGCAAAGGCCGCGGCGGCTGTACGTTCTGCAACAACGCAAGCTTCAATCCAGCGGCGCGCGACACCCCCAGCATCGCCGCACAACTCGCTGCCGGCCGCGGCGTGCTCGCCAAACGCACGGGGGCGCGGCGCTTCATCGCCTATTTTCAGGCATATACCAATACCTATGCGGACGTAACGGACCTTGCGGCACAGTATGAACAGGCACTCGCAGAACCGGACGTGGTTGGCATCGCCGTGGGTACGCGGCCGGATTGTGTTCCAGCCGCGGTGCTCGCATTGTTGCAGCGCATCCAGGCGCGTGGTTATGAAGTATGGCTGGAATTGGGACTCCAGTCCGCCTTTGATACGACCTTGCAACGCGTCAATCGCGGACATGGCTTCGCGGACTATGTGGCAGCCGCGCACGCCGCGCGCGCGTACGGGATTCCGCTATGCACCCATCTTATCGCCGGCCTCCCGGGCGAATCCGGCCAACATGTACTGGACACACTGCGGCGTGTCTTGGAGATCGGCGTGGACGGCTTGAAGCTGCATCCGCTGCACGTCGTCAAGGGTACACGGCTCGCCAACGATTGGCGTCGCGGTGAATATGAGCCGCTCACACTGGACAGTTACATCGACATCGCCGCCGATGTCGTCGAACGCACCCCCGCGACGATCGTCTTTCATCGACTGACCGGCACGGCACCACCGAACCTACTGCTGGCGCCCGAGTGGTGCGCCCACAAATGGCAGGTACTGAACGGCATCGAGGCGGCGCTGGCGCGACGCCGCATAGCAGCTGATAACCGCTCAACTCAAGCTGCCGCATACGTCTCACCCCTAGCGAGGTCACAGTGATGGAACTGGTCTGTCCCGCCGGCAATCTCCCCTCCCTTAAGGCGGCCATCGATCAAGGCGCCGACGCGGTTTATCTGGGCTTCAAGGACGCCACCAACGCCCGGCATTTTGCCGGCCTCAATTTCGATCTCAAGACCATTGCCCAGGGCATCGAGTACGCCCATCAACGGCAGCGCCGTGTCTATCTGGCGCTCAACAC
>JACRMO010000254.1:2279-3602 GCA_016214925.1 Gammaproteobacteria bacterium | reverse complement strand
GTATGCAACTGCCCATCTTGGTGATTTCCGCAGGCGCGCAATCCACCGAGGCACCACGCTTGCACCCGCATCGGGATGTCGATGTGGAACCGATCGGAGATGAACAGCACCCCGAACCCGACTGGGTCCGCAAGGCGGCCAATCAGGCGCGCGCCATCTTCGCGATCAAATCCGCGTGTCAGCGCAACCGTGGTTTCCGCCCGCGTATTCTGCATATCGAAGCGGACCGCTTCAGCGCCGGCCTGGTCAAAGCGGCGTTGCGCGATAACGTGGAATTGGCTCAGGCCGGCAGCGCCGCGGAACTGGAAGATGCCTTGGATGTTCCCGGTTACGATCTGACCTTACTCAACCCCAACCTCAGCGACATCACGGGCGAGGACGTTCTGCATCGGATCGCCACGCTGTGCCCGGAGACACCGATGGTCTTGCAGACACAGTATCTCGGCACGCAACACGCTGCGCATCCCGACGACAATACTGTTGGACCTGATTTGGTGATGACCTTGCGCACGCTCATGCTGCACGCCATGCGGGTGCCGTTGCGCGCGCAAGCCTAGCGCCAACACCGACCACCGCCGTCGGAGAGGACTCCGGCGGCGGATGCCTACCTAATCAACGCCCCTTCAGCCGCTGCCACTGACGCCGCGCGCGTTTGTCCGGCCGCCCACCCGGAAGCGGATCGGCAATCGCCTGCAAACGACGCGTATCCTGCAGAGCCTGCCGCGCCGAGATACTCGACTCCCGCTCCGTGAACAAGGTACGCGCCTGCTCGGCTGGACCGCGCTGCATTGACAAGACCAGCACCTCGATCACGAAGGTGTAGAGGCCTTTCTGCACGCTGACCTCATCGCCACAGCGCAGTTGCCGCGAAGGTTTTACCCGCTCGCCGTTGACGTGAACCTTGCCGCCCTCCACCGCCTCGGTGGCCAGGGCGCGCGTTTTGAAAAAGCGCGCCGCCCATAGCCATTTGTCGCTGCGAATGCGTTGTTGCTCTTCAAGGTTGGACATAGGCGCTTAATCCATCCATGCGACGACTCACGTCGCCACATCGATGCTGTTATCTCATCAGGCCCGACCCGCAAGCTGCAGCAGCAACCCGTTCAATCGACCGACGAAACCCGCTGCATCTTCCAGCTGCCCGCCCTCGGCGAGCATAGCCTGGTCGAACAACACATGACTCCAATCGCTGAAGCGTTGCGTGTCATGTTCGGCCTCCAGCCGCCGGATCAGTGCGTGCTGCGGGTTGATTTCCAGAATCGGTTGCGCGCTCGGCACGTCATGCCCGGCCTGACGCAAGGCGCGTTGAAGATGCACAGCCATATC
>JACRMO010000254.1:0-2229 GCA_016214925.1 Gammaproteobacteria bacterium | reverse complement strand
CGGCCATATCGTGTGTACCCAACACCAGACACGCCGGCGAATCGGTCAGACGATGGCTGAAGCGCACCTCTTTGACCTTGTCGCCGAGCGCCGTCTGCATTCGTTCGAGCAGCGGCTTGAGTTCCGTTTCGGCTTGCTTAAGGGCTTCCTGATCCTCGGCACCGAGCGTGCCGAGATCCAGATCGCCCTTGGCCACCGAGACCAGCGCCTTGCCGGCATATTCGGTGAGATGCGACATCAGCCACTCGTCGACCCGATCCCACAACAGCAGCACTTCGATGCCCTGTTTGCGGAACATTTCCAGATGCGGGCTCTTGCGCGCAGCCGCGTGCGTGTCGGCAGTGACGTAATAAATCTTGTCCTGCCCCTCAACCAAGCGCCCGAGATAATCCTCCAGCGAGGTCTTCTGCTCCGCTGAATTGCCATGGGAATCGTCATGGGTCGAGGCGAAGCGCAGCAACTTGGCGATGCGTTCGCGGTTGCCGTAGTCCTCGCCCGGGCCTTCCTTGAGCACGCGACCGAATTCTTTCCAGAAATCGGCGTAGCGTTGCGGTTCCTTCTCGGCCAGATCTTCCATCAATCCAAGCACTTTTTTTACTGAAGCCGAACGCAGGGTATCGATGAGTTTGTTGTGCTGGAGGATTTCGCGCGAGACATTGAGCGGCAGATCATCCGAGTCGATCACGCCGCGCACGAAACGCAAATACTGCGGCATAAGCTGTTCGGCATCGTCCATGATGAACACCCGCCGCACGTAGAGCTTAATGCCATGCCGGCTGTCGCGATCCCAGAGATCGAACGGCGCGCGCTGTGGGATGTACAACAGCGAGGTGTAGGATTGATTGCCCTCGACATGATTGTGCGTCCAGGCCAGCGGGTCGTCGAAATCGTGGCCGACATGCTTGTAGAAGGCCTTATATTCCTCGTCGCTGATGTCCTTCTTGGCGCGCGCCCACAACGCCGAGGCGCTATTGACCGTCTCTGACTCGTCTGCTTTATCCTCGACTGGCATCTCGATGGGCAGAGAGATGTGATCGGAATATTTACGGATAATGCTGCGCAAACGGAAGCCATCGAGGAATTCATCTTCACCCTCGCGCAGATGCAGAATCACCTGCGTACCGCGCCGATCCGTGTCGAGAGTTTCGAGCGAATAACTGCCCTGCCCGTCCGACTCCCAACGCACACCGTGTTCGTGGCCAAGACCGGCCCGACGCGTGATCACCGTTACCTTGTCCGCAATGATGAATGCGGAATAGAAACCCACGCCGAACTGACCGATAAGAGTGCTGTCTTTGGCCTGATCGCCGGTGAGCGCCGCGAAGAACTGCCGCGTGCCGGATTTAGCGATAGTACCGAGATTGTCGACGACCTCGCCGCGATTCATGCCGATACCGTTGTCGCTGACGGTTACGGTGCGTTGTTCGCGATCGACCTGCACACGGATTTTCAGCGCGCTGTCGTCTTCGTAGAGCGCGTCGTCGGACAGCGCCTCGAAGCGCAGCTTGTCGCAGGCGTCCGAGGCGTTCGAGATCAATTCACGCAGGAAGATCTCTTTGTTGGAATACAGTGAATGGATCATCAGGTTCAGCAATTGCCGAACCTCTGTCTGGAACTCCAGAGTCTCCTTATGGGCCTCTATAGTCATCGCCGAACCTCTCCTGAATACGGGCCTAAATACGGATAGATAATGAAACAGCTGTTCACAGCCTGACGCTCGGCGAAATGGGGGCGACAGTCGTTGTATTCAAGGCATGCGCTTAACACCCTCATGTGTCAGCAGCCAGGACTTGATGGCCAGATCAGGACCGCTGGTCGCGCCGCTGTAGCCGCCGACGCCGGTTTGTCCCACGACACGATGACAGGGGACCACGATGGGCAGCGGGTTGCGCCGGCAGGCCTGCCCCACTGCGCGCGGCGCGGACGCGATCTGCTGGGCGAGTTCGCCGTAGGTGCGGGTCGTACCTGCGGGAATATCCTGCAGGGCACGCCAGACTTTCTGTTGGAATGGTGTGCCCGTTGTCGCCAGCGGCAAATGGAGCGGTAGCGAGGGATTCGTGAAATAGCCCATCAGCGCAGCGACGATGCGTCGCGCGGCATAGGTTTGTCCCGGCTTGGAGCGCCCGCGTTCACCGAGAAAATCCAGGGCAACAAGCTGTTCCTGGTCGTTCAGTTTGATCCCGATACGGCCGATCGGGCTGGTCATTATGGCCTGATAATCATCCCTCA
>JACRMO010000253.1 GCA_016214925.1 Gammaproteobacteria bacterium | reverse complement strand
GTGTCCGGTCAACGCGCTGTCGAAGCCCCCATCCCGCAGGCCGCCTGAGGAGACATCGCCATGAGTCATGAAGTCGTAGAAAAAAATGTCGGCCTGCTAGCGTTGCTGGTCATTCTGGTCATCAGCGTGGGCGGTCTGGTCGAGATCGTGCCGCTGTTCTTCTTGAAGAGCACCACGGAACCGGTCGAAGGCCTGATGCCGCGCACGGCATTGGAACTGGAAGGTCGCGACATCTATACGCGTGAAGGCTGCTATGTTTGCCACTCGCAGATGATCCGGCCGTTCCGTGCCGAGACCGAACGCTACGGTCACTACTCGGTGGCCGGCGAGTTCGTGTACGACCATCCGTTCCAGTGGGGTTCCAAGCGTACCGGTCCGGATCTGGCGCGTGTCGGCGGCCGTTATTCGGACGACTGGCATCGCGTGCATCTGATGAATCCGCGTGACGTCGTGCCCGAGTCGAACATGCCCGGATTCCCATGGCTGGCGGAAAACACGCTGGACGGCGCGCTGACTGCCAAGAAAATGGAAACCATGCGCGTGATGGGTGTGCCGTATACGGACGCCGACATTGCGGGTGCGCAGGCGGCGGTGGCCGGCAAAACCGAACTGGAAGCCTTGATCGCGTACCTGCAGAACCTGGGTACCGTGATCAAGACGCGGAGGTAAGCGGCATGGATATTTCAACCCTACGCTCCATTTTCACGGTACTGATTTTCGTAACCTTCATTGGTGTCTGGATCTGGGCCTGGAGCAGTAAACGCAAACAAGCCTTCGATGAGGCGGCTAACCTGCCGTTCGTCGAAGACGGCATCCCCGCACACACGGGCACGCAGAAGGAAAACAACCATGAATGACTTTGTGTTTTCGAGTGAATTCTGGAACTGGTGGGTGATTCTGCTCACCGTCGGCAACATCCTGGCTTGCTGGTGGCTGATTATCTGGGCCACCAAGCGGCGCGCCGGCGAGGCCGCCACGGGTGATGTCACCGGCCATTCCTGGGACGATACCCTCCAGGAGTACAACAATCCGCTGCCGCGCTGGTGGTTGTGGATGTTCCACCTCACGCTGGTGTTCGGCTTGGTGTATCTTGCCCTCTATCCGGGTCTCGGCAAATTCGGCGGCTACCTAGGCTGGACCGAGGAACAGCAATACGACAGCGAGATGCAGCAGGCCGCCGAGAAGTTCGATCCGATCTTCGCGGCCTATGCACAGAAAGACATCGCCGCGCTGGCCGCGGACGATCAGGCCCTCAAGGTCGGGCAGCGACTGTTCCTGAACTACTGCTCCACCTGTCACGGTTCGGATGCGCATGGCAGCCCGGGCTTCCCCAATCTGTCCGATAATGACTGGCTGTACGGCGGCGAACCCGAGACGATCAAGACCACCATTCTGGACGGTCGTCAGGGCGCAATGCCGGCGTGGAAGGATGCCTTGGGCGATGCCGGCGTAGAGGAAGTCACAGCGTATGTCGTGCAGCTCAGCGGCCGCGAGGCGGATGCCGCCAAGGCCGCCGCAGGCAAGACGCGCTTCGAGACGATGTGCGTGGCCTGTCACGGCATGGACGGTAAAGGCAACACAGCAATGGGCGCGCCGAATCTGACTGACAACGTCTGGCTCTATGGCGGTTCGCCGGGTGTGATCAAGCAGACCATCGCCACGGGCCGCATGTGTATAGCCTGTCAGCCAAGTAATTAGGCGCGTGGCACCAGGACGCGTGGGGTTTTAATCCCGCGGTTCTGGTGCCACCCTAAGCATCCAGAACAGCTTTTCCCACACGTTAAATCCCAGGGTTGTGTCGTGTCCGAAACCCCGCAGAAATCCGTCCCAGAGAAATCTCTCCCAGACAAATCTGTTCAAGATTCCGTCGTCGAAAACGAACTCTACGCCAAACGCCAAAAGATCTATCCGCGCGAGGTGCACGGTGTGTTCGCCGGGCTGCGCGTGCTCGGCGTCACCGTGTTGTTGGGCCTGTATTACGTTGTGCCCTGGCTGCGCTGGAGCGATCACCAGGCCATCCTGTTCGACTTGCCGGCACGCAAGTTCTATATCTTCGGCCTGACCTTCTGGCCGCAGGATTTTATCTATCTGGCCTGGCTGCTGGTCATCGCCGCACTGTCGCTGTTCTTCTTTACCGCCCTGGCCGGCCGCTTGTGGTGCGGTTATGCCTGTCCGCAGACGGTGTGGACCGAACTGTTCCTGTGGATAGAACGCAAGGTCGAGGGCGACCGCGGCAAACAGATGAAGCTCGACAAGAGCGGCATGGATGCGAACAAATTCCGCCTCAAGGCAATCAAACATGCACTGTGGCTGACGCTGTCGGCCTGGACCGGCTTCACGTTCGTCGGCTATTTCACGCCGATCACCGAGCTGTGGACGTCCACCCTCAATCTGACGCTCGGCCCCTGGGAAACCTTCTGGATCATCTTCTACGGCTTCGCCACCTACGGCAACGCCGGCTGGATGCGCGAGCAGGTGTGCATCTACATGTGTCCGTATGCGCGCTTCCAGAGCGCCATGTTCGACCGCGACACACTGATCATTTCCTACGACGAAAAGCGCGGCGAACCGCGTGGCTCGCGCAAACGCAGCACAGATCGGCACACCGCTGGCTTGGGCGACTGCGTGGACTGTACGCTGTGCGTGCAGGTGTGTCCGACCGGCATCGATATCCGCAACGGACTCCAGTACCAGTGCATCGGCTGCGCCGCCTGCGTGGATGCCTGCGATGAAGTCATGGAAAAGATGGATTACCCCAAGGGCCTGATCCGCTACACCACGGAAAACGCGATGGAAGGCAAGATCGCGCATGTGCTGCGACCGCGCATCGCGGTGTATGCCCTATTCCTGCTGGCACTGTCCGGTGGCTTGGTGTATTCCATCAGTCAGCGCGTGCCCATCGAACTGGACATCATCCGCGACCGCAACATGCTCTATCGTGAAACCGAGATGGGCTTGGTGGAAAACGTCTACACCCTGAAACTGATCAACATGGACACCCGCGCGCATCAATATCGCCTGTCCGTCGCCGGATTGCCCGGACTGCAGTTCGACATGGGCGAGGAGCGGATCGAACTCGACACGGGTGAAGTGCGCGATTTCCCGGTCCGGGTACGCATCGACCCGATCCGGTTGGAACGCCCGAGCAACGAAATTGAATTCACCCTGGAAGCCGTCGACGACGCCGGCTTGCGCACAACACAGACCGGACGCTTCATCGGCCCGGCCGCCGGAGGTCACTGATGGAAACATTCACGCAACCACAACCCTGGTATCGCCAGTTCTGGCCCTGGTTCATCATCGCGCTGCCGCTGACGGCGGTGATCGGTGGAATCGCCACCTGGATCATCGCGGCGCACGATCCGGATGGGTTGGTCGCCGACGACTATTACAAGCAGGGTTTGGCCATCAATCAGACGCTCGACCGCGAACACCGCGCGCAGGCGCTGGGGTTGTCCGGACTGATCCGCATCGACGCTGCCGGTCGGCGCATCGTCCTGACACTCGAGGGACGCATCGACGCACAGCAGCGCGGCGATCTGGTGTTGCACATGATTCATCCCACGCGCCCGCATCTCGATCATGATCTGACGCTACGCGCCGAGGCCGGCAACCGCTGGTCCGCGCCATTGGATAAAACCGCGCCGGGGCGTTGGCATCTCCAGCTCGAACCGCGCGCGGGCGACTGGCGACTGACGGGGCGGCTCGCTTTGCCGGAACAACAGCAGGCACGGCTGCAACCGAACGATTGATGGACAACTAATAACATACGAATGCCACGGAGGTGATGTCATGCACGAGATACCGCTGATCCAACGCTTTATCGCCATCCTCTGGCCCTCCTTCCTGACCTCGGGCGTGGCGACCATTCTATTTTTCACCGCCTTCGATCCCCAGCACCTGCTCATGTACACCGACTTCGCCGAGATGAGCCGGCTCGGCGCTTACACCGTCGGCTTTTTTCTGTTCTGGCTGCTGACCACAGTGACCAGCGCGCTGACGTGCTACTTTCAGCAGCCATGCGAGAAGAGCAATTCATCTGCAATGCAGTAATGATCTGGTGATTTAGTAATGTAGGTTGGGGTAAGCGCAGCGAACCCCAACGATGGCGGAAAGCCTGTTGGGGTTCGGCACAGATCGCCTCACCCCAACCTACCTTTCACTCTTTCGTCTGTAACCAGAACGTCACTGGACCATCGTTGGTCAGGCTCACCTGCATATCTGCGCCGAACTGCCCGGTCGCGACGTGGCGATGTTGCGCACCGGCCCGCGCGACCAGATAGTCGAACAGTCGTCCACCCTCCTCCGGCGCCGCGGCGGGCGTGAAGCTCGGGCGCATACCTTTGCGTGTATCCGCCGGGAGTGTGAACTGTGGTACCAGCAACAGACCGCCGTCGATGTCACTCAGACTCAGGTTCATTTTGTCATCGACATCGGGAAACACGCGATAGCCAAGCAGGCGTTCCAGTAATCGATCGGCCTGCTTCTCGGTATCGCCACGTTCGATGCCGATCAGTACCAACAGACCGCGACCGATAGCGCCGACGGTATCACTGTCGACCACCACGCGCGCTTCGGTCACGCGCTGCAGAAGTCCGATCACGCCAAATGCCTCACGCCAGTCGCTTTGCGAAACTGTCTGTCGCGCGTATCAGTGCATCGACAATCCCCGGCTCGGTGGCGGAATGACCGGCGTCGGCGATGACGTTGAGTTGCGCCTCCGGCCAGACCTGATGCAATGCAAAGGCCTGTTCGACCGGACACACGACATCATAGCGCCCATGCACGATCACGCCCGGGATGCCTTTGAGCCGATCGGCTTGGGCGAGGAGCTGATCCGGGTACAGGAAGCTGTTGTGGATGAAGTAATGACATTCGATGCGCGCGAGACTGAGCGCGGTGAACGGATTGGCAAAATGCTCGATCACCGATTGACGCGGCAACAGTGTTGCCGTGCGCCCTTCCCACAGCGACCAGGCCTTGGCCGCGGCCATGCGGGTGATTTCATCGTTGCCGGTCAGGCGCGCGTAATACGCCGCGACCATATTGCCGCGTTCCGCCGGCGGGATCGGTGCGAGAAAATCCTGCCAGTAATCTGGAAACACGAACGCGGCGCCGTCCTGATAGAACCAGTGGATGTCGCGCGGCCGGCATAAGAAGATGCCGCGCAGTACCAGACCCAACACCCGCTCGGGATACGTCTCGGCATACACGAGTCCCAGCGTCGATCCCCAGGAGCCGCCGAACACCAGCCAACGCTCGATGCCGAGATGCTCACGGATGCGTTCGATATCGGCGACCAGATCCTGCGTGGTGTTGCCGGCGAGTTCGGCATGCGGCGTGGATTTACCGCAACCGCGCTGATCGAACAGCACAATGCGATAGCGTTGCGGATCGAAGAAGCGGCGTTGAAACGGTTCACAACCCGCGCCGGGGCCGCCGTGCAGAAACACGACGGGGATGCCCTGCGGATTGCCGGACTCTTCTATGTAGAGTTGATGAATCGCGTCGACCGCCAAAGTGTGGCGGACATAAGGTTGGATCTCCGGGTAGAACCCCTGCATGCACATGCTCCCAGCCACCCTCTCGCTCTGCACGAGGAGGGGAATGCTTACAACTAGTTGATCGATGAACCGACAGCAACCCTCGACCGCGCAATGCCATTATCGCAACGGCTTCACGCGAGCGCGGGGGTTACCGAGTAGCTGAAGTCTAGGGACATTTACTGTACGGGGAAAGTGCGGGCATTTCGGGGAGGAACATGCGCGTGGCTACTCGGAGGTTGTCCAAGGAAGGAATTGAGATCGCCTTCCAGCCTCGAATTGGCATCGACCCCGGTGGACTGCACCGGGTTATTTTTTCAGGGGCGGGGAAGTACCACTTGGGGAATAAAAAAGAACAGGGCCCAAAAGGGCCCTGCGCTTTTTCAAGACTGACCAGACGTACTTAGATAAACAGGCAGACGTCCGCTTCCTTGCCGATCGGCAGGAAGTAGGTCGCGCCGACATAATCCACGCCGCCGATGAATTCATCGTGGCTGAAACCGAACACGTCGACGGTCATCCGACAGGCGTACATCTTCACATCCGCCTCGATGCACAGCTCGCGCAGCTCTTCCACGGTGGCGACGCCCTTGTTCTTGAACGTCTTCTTCATCAGGCCGGTGGCCACCTTCTCGAAGCCGGGGATGCCGGCCATGATCAGGTTCGGCATCGGCCAGGTGAAGCTCTGGAACCACTTCGGACCGAACGGCATCTTCATCGGCATCGCCGGGTTGCCCAGCGGGCTGACCTCGGCGGGGATCTCCTTCTTCAGCAACAACCGGCCGTAGAAGGTGAAGAAGATGCTGGCGTTCCATCCCAGGGCGGCAGCGGTGGAGGCCAGGATGAACGGGGGATAGGCCCAGTCCAACGTACCCTTGGTGGCGATGATGGCCAGCGATGGCGTCTTGTTGGCTTCGATTGCCGCCAGCTTGCTCGGCAGCAATTCGTCCAACTTCTGATTCAGCCATTGATCCATCTGGCCACTCTGCATTGCGTCAGACATAGTATCCTCCTCCTAAACTGCGATTGTTTGGCTTGTGGACGAATCAGGTTGCATCTGGCGCACCGGAAAACAACCGCTAAGTCCCCTGGGGTGACGTTTGTTTAATGTCCGCATCCCGAAGTTCAGCGTCGACCGCCTCGTGTAAACGCTGCCTCGCGTGCAAATCTTCAGCCGGCGTACCACACCGGACCTGCAATATATTCTGCCGCGCACAAGGGGTCAACGCGTTAACAGGTAAACTTGCTAGCCTGAGCAGGCGCCCGGCCTATTTAACACTGTTCCCATGGCAAGCCGCGAAAACGCCAGCCACCCGCGCTGCTGCGATGGTGCTGCGCATCCAGCTCGCCTTCGAAGCCTTCGGTGATGTTGTAAACCTCATTAAACCCGTTCGATACCAGTAGCTTACCCGCCTCGAGGGAGCGCTTACCGCTGCGGCAGATCAAGACAATGGGCGCGCAACTGAAACCGCCGTCCGCCCCGCAGACCCCGCCCAGCACGAGTTGCCTGACTTGGGTGACGAAATGCGGATTGATCTTCCAATCGGGCTCATCAATCCAGGGCACATGGATAGCCCCGGCCGGATGGCCGACAAACAGGTACTCCATATTGGAGCGCACATCGATCAGGAGCGTGCGCGGATTTTTTTGCAGGAAATCCCAGGCCTCCTGAGGCGAAATTCCCTTGACTGCCGTTGTATCGGCCATGGCTGTCTCCTTCATTCTCGTCCGCACCCACAGGTCGGGCTTTTCAGCCTCTCGTGTACGCGGCATGATGCACGCCGAAACCACCGCTGGCCAGAACATCCCGCTCACGATGCACCCGGACATCTCCCCACGCCCGCCCAAATCGCTACTCCGTCCGGTCGGTCGCGCCGTCGGCGATTACGCCATGATCCGCCCAAACGACCGCATACTGATGGGGCTTTCGGGTGGCAAGGACTCGCTGTCGTTGCTGCACATTCTGCGGCATTTACAGCGGCATGCACCGATTCGTTTCGAGATCGGCGCGATCACTATCGACCCGATGGTCGAGGGTTTCGATCCCTCGCCACTACAGGCTTATCTCGCCGAGCTTGGCGTACCATATCATTTCGTGCGCGAACCTATTATGGCACGCGCCCAAACGCATCTGCGGGGTGACTCCTATTGCAGCTGGTGCGCGCGCATGAAGTGCGGAAGCATGTACCACGTGGCGCGCACGCACGGCTATAACGTCCTGGCACTGGGCCAGCACCTCGACGACCTCGCGGAAAGCTTTCTGATGTCCGCCTTCCATGGCGGTCGACTACAGACCATGAAGGCACACTATCTCAACGATGCAGGCGATGTGCGCATCATTCGCCCCTTGGTATATGTGCGGGAACGGCAACTGCGCGCCTTCAGCGAGGAGGTCAGAACATGCCCACCCAACGTCAACATATGAAAGCACTCTTATCTGAGGAAGAAGCCCACAACAAAACGCTCTTTAAGGCCATACTCTCGACACTTCGCCCACTTATGGATGAAAAATCCGCTGATGAGCTTAATAAAATCTCGATGCGCACCCAGGAACGCAAGTCGGCGGCGGACTAGGACGGCATAGATGACTCTTTCAACAAAGTCTCATGCTTTATTCCCAAATAATGCCACCGGAGTGGGACACATGGTCGGACTTTGCACCGTCTATCCTGTTTTATCACCGGGCAACGGTCGAAAGCCTGTGGCCATTGCCCATGATGGTGATACATGCGCGCTCCAGTAATCGCCGGCTTGTTGCGGCTGTTCGCCGCTCTGCCCCTGAGCTGGAACCGCCACCTCGGATCATTGCTTGGCTGGGTTCTCACCCACATGCCGAACCCACTGCGCCGCTGCGCCGCCACCAACATTGAACTGTGCCTGCCGGAATTATCGGAACCAGAACGCCGGCGTCTGCTCCGCACCAATCTCATAGAAACCGGCAAGACCATCCTGGAAACAGGGCCCCTGTGGTTCTGGTCGGCGCCGAGGATCCGCTCGCTGATGGGCGAAACACTGAATGCAGAACCGATCGACGCTGCCTTGCGTGAGGGAAAGGGGGTCATCCTGGCGACACCGCATCTGGGCAGTTGGGAGATGGCGGGCCATTTTTGCGGCGACCGCTGGGGGCTGACTATCCTGTATCGCCCGCCGCGCTTGGCAGCGTTGGACAATCTGCTCCGCCGCGGTCGAGAACGCTGTGGCGCACACGCGGTTCCCACCGACGCCAGCGGCGTGCGCCGCCTGTATGAAACGCTGTCCAAAGGCGGGGTGGTTGGCATCCTGCCGGATCAGGATCCAGGCCAGAGTGGCGGGGTGTTCGCGCCGTTCTTCGGGATCCCCGCCAACAGCATGGTGCTACTCAGCCGGCTCGCACGCAAAACCGGTGCGGCGGTGTTCTTTGGCTTTTCCGTGCGCATCCCGGGCAGCGAGAAATACCGTCTCCAATTCATGCCAGCCCCGGACGGCATCGCCGATCCCGACCCGAGCATTGCCGCGACGGCGATGAATCGCGGCGTCGAAACCTTCGTGCGCGCCTACCCGGAACAGTATCAGTGGAGTTACCGGCGCTTCCGCACCCGACCGGCCGGTGCCGCGAAGATTTATTAGTCGCTAACTGGCTTGCGCCTTTTCCAAACGCTTCAGAAACACCTGCATTTCCTTGGCCGCCTGTTTGTCGCCTTTGCGCTCCGCCACCGCGATGCCGCTCCGGTAGGCCACCATTGCCGCGCCGGCATCACCCGCTTCGGCAAGCGCCTTGCCGAGCAACTTCCAAGCGGCCGAGTACGCACCATCATGTTCGATAGCGCGCTGGAGATGCTGCACAGCGGTCGCGGCATCGCCCACCTTCAAATATTCATTACCGAGACTGTAACGCAGCAAAGCATTGTCCTGACCGCCCGCCAGCAGTGTTTCAAAGGTGTCGATGATGGCCATAGCGCGATCCTGGCGATTGAGAACGAGGCGAGTGCTTACTTGCCCTTAGCCTCGATGCCGAGCGATTTGAGTTTGCGATACAGGTGCGTGCGTTCCATGCCGACGCGCTTGGCGAGCTTGCCCACACTGCCGCCAACCTCGTGCAGTTGATGCTCGAGATAAGCCTTTTCGAACTGTTCGCGCGCCTCGCGCAGCGGCAGATCGAAGGGCAGACCGGGCGCCCCGACACCGACGCCGCCGGCTACCGGCGCGATCGCCTGCGCACCCAACGCCGCATCCACTTCCTGCGCCGTGATCTCCTCGCCGGCGCCAAGAATCAACAGGCGTTGGACCAGATTCTTCAGCTCGCGCACGTTGCCGGGCCAAGTATGATTGCGCAGCCGGTTTTGTGCGCCGACGGCAAAGTGTCGGTAGGGAAGTCCTTCGCGGGTAACGAAGAAATCGGCGTAGTAATTCAGTAGATCGGGAATATCGTCGCGGTGTTGCGCCAGCGCGGGAATATGCAGCGGCACCACATTCAGGTGGTAGTAGAGATCCTCGCGGAACTCGCCCGCGGCGACCTCCTGCGCCAGATCGCGGTGGGTTGCGGCGATAATGCGCACATCCACACGCACCGGCTCGCTGCCGCCCACGCGCAGGAAGGAACGTGTCTCCAGCACCGACAGCAACCGCGCCTGGGTCTGCACATCCATATCCGCGATATCGTCGAGATACAGCGTGCCACCGTTGGCCTGTTCGAATCGGCCGTAATACAGGCGACCGCCTTCCTCGCTACCGAACAGCTCCACGGCCGAGGTGTGCGGCGACATCGAACCTACACCGACTTCGACGAACGGCCCCTGCCGGCGCGGGCTCTGTGCGTGCAGATAATGCGCGAAGGTCTTCTTGCCGGCGCCGGGTTCGCCAGTGATCAATACCCAGCTGCTATGTTGCGCGATCCGCCGCGCCTGTTCGCGCAAGCGCTGCATGCTGTCGCTGCGCCCGATGGGTTCGGGCACGGTGGTTTCGAAACGTTTCAGGCCGGTATTTTCCCGCACCAGCTGATCCGCCTCCAGGGCGCGCTCGACGGTCAACAACAGCTTGGCGAGCGAGATCGGCTTTTCGATGAAATCATAGGCGCCCAGGCGCGTGGCTTCGACCGCGGTTTCGACGGTGCCGTGGCCGGACATGACGATGACCGGGCAGGGTAGGGTGCCGCCCTCGCCCCATTCGCGCAGCAGGGTGATGCCGTCGACATCCTGCATCCAGATATCCAGCAGAATCAGGTCGGGCCGGCGGTCGCGCCGTGCACGGCGCGCGGCTTCGCCGTCTTCGGCGACACCGACCTCATAGCCTTCCTCTTCGAGGATCTCCTTGACCAGCGAACGGATGTCGGGCTCGTCGTCTACGACCAATATGTACGCAGCTGGCATATGCGGGATTCTTGTCGGTCCGTGAGTGAAGTATCGCGCCGAGTATAAACCCGAACGCCGTCAATTTACGCGCCCGTCCTATGGCCGTCCGGAGACGCCGCGGCCGGGCGCAGCCGGATGCAGATCAACGCACCGCCCTCCGGCGCATTCTCCGCCTGAATGATGCCGCCGTGCTCCTCGACGATCTTTTTGACGATCGCCAGCCCCAAACCGGTGCCCTTGGTCTTGGTCGTGACATACGGCTCGAAGAGTTTGGCGAGCATTTCCGCGCTGAAGCCCGCACCATTGTCCTGCACCGCCAGCTCGACGTACGGCTGTTCGTCGGCGCTGCAGATCACTCGCGTCGTCACGCGGATGCGTGCCTCGGCCGTGTCGGCCAACGCCTCCTGGGCGTTCTTGATAAGGTTGTGCAACAGTTGCCGCAGACGCCCGGTATCGGCCTCGACGCGCGGCGCGGCCGGATCGAGCTCCGCCGTGATCGCCGGATGCCCGCGTCCGCCGCGGTAGAGATCCAGCACCTCACGTACCAAACGGTTGAGGTCAAGCACCTGCAACTGGATCTGCGGCGCGCGCGCATATTCGGAAAAGGCATTGACCATTTCCTTCATCGTTTCGACCTGCTGCACAATGGTATGCGTCGAGCGGTCGAGAATCTCCGCGTCCTCGGGGGTCATACGGTCGAGAAATTTGCGGCGCAGACGCTCGGCCGACAATTGGATCGGCGTGAGCGGATTCTTGATTTCGTGCGCGAGCCGCCGCGCCACCTCGCCCCAGGCGGCATCGCGCTGCGCCTGAATCAGCGCGGTGATATCGTCCAGCACCAGCACCAATCCACCGGGGTGGATGTCGTCGCCCGGTAGCGTGGTGGCGCGGCAGATCAACACCTGACGACCGCGACTGCCGAACAGCGTGATTTCAGCGGTCCATTGCGCGGAATTCTGCCGTTGCTGCTCCAGCACCGTATCCACCAGCGGCTGCAGAACATGATGTTGTTGTGCCAGCGCCTCCAGCGCCGTTTCCGTGCATTCCTCCGCACCGAGGCCGAGGATCTGCGCGGAAGCATCATTGAGCATGCGCACCCGCAGATCCGGCGCGAGACTGATGACACCCGAGGAAATGTTGGCGAGCAGCGCCGCCAGGTACGTGCGCTGTCCCTCCACCTGCTGCTGACTGCGGTCGGCCTCGTCGCGGGTATAGGCCAAGCGCCGCGTCATCACATTGAACGACTGCACCAGGAAACCCAGCTCATCGTGGCCGGTGACCGGTAATTGCTGACTGTAATCGCCGTCCGCCACCGCACGCGTGCCTTCGGCCAGATCACGGATCGGCGCCACCAGGCGCCGCGCCGCATAAAACGCGCCCCACACCGCCGACAACAGGCTGAGCAGCAACACCAGCGACAGCGTCAGCGTGTAACTGTGTTTGAGCGGGACCCGCAGATAGGCCAGCTCCTTGTAGCGGGCAAAGGCATTCTGCACGCGATCGGCTTTAGCGTTGAGGCGTTCCGGTACCGCATACAAGGCCTGCAGGATACGCGGCTCGGCACTCGGGCCGCCGGTAGGCACCGGCACGACGGCGCGCACATGCAGCTCGTCACCGACCGGATCGAGACCGACATAGGACTGCCCCTGCCGCGCTTGCAACAACACCGCATCGGTCGGTCGGTCCGGGATGATTTCGGTCGCCTCGGTACCGCTGGACGCAATAATGCGGCCGTTGGCGCCGATCAGCGTGAGTTCGATAGCGCCGGAACGCACGCGCAGATCGTACAGACTCAACGGCGCAAGCGCGGAGGGGACTTCGGTCAACTCGCCGGCCAGGCCCTTGGTCAGGTGCAGCATGTCGCGCAGTCGCACATCGAAGGCCGACTGACTCAACTCGATGGCATCTTCCAGCGACGCCTCGATCTGCACATTGAACCAGCTGTCGATGCCGCGCTGGAGAAATTGCAGGGAAAAATAATAAACCACCGAGACCGGGACCACGGCCAGCACTACGAACATAATCACCAATCGCGACGTCAGCCGCGCGCCGGCCGCGCGTCGCCGGTATTGCATCAGCAGCCAATAGAGGTTCGCGCCGATCAGTCCGATCAACACCACTAGGCCGAGCGCGTTGGTCAGCAACAGCAGTGAATACAGGCGCCCGAACTGTTCGGAGTTGTGCGTCGCATCGCTCATGAACGACAGCGACACCAGCAGCAGCACGAACAGCGCGAGCATCGGCCAGATGCCGCGTGCGTAACGCTTCATGGCTGCAAGCGCCAGGTATACCAGGCACTGTCGAGATGCCACTGATCGGAGGCATAGGCCCACAGGCGCATCGGCGTCGGCAGTTCCTCGACCACCAGCGCGGCCCGCACGCCGACCTGATAATCGGAACCCGCCTCCAGCAGCCGCTGGTCCAGCATGGGGAAATTGCGGATCACGCCCAACGCATGCAAGGCATCGTCGAGCGTGGCGAAACTCTGCCGCTGATCGGTGTTGAGCGTGTGGACCACATAACGATCCGAGAGGGCATGAAACTGAAGCCGATGCCGCTGGTTCAGCGCCGCCACCGTATCGGTCCACAGCCAAGGGCGCTGCCGACCGACTTTTATCTGCAGCTCCAGCACCAACGGGATGCCGTTTTGCAATGCCTCCATCGCAGCATCGCTGAACCGGTAGACGACGTTGGCATCGAGCAGATAGACGCCATCCTTAAGCACAGTGCGGGCGTCGCGCACGCTGAAATACGCATCGTCGGCGAAGGCGGCGCAGGGCGCCCACAGCGCTATCCAGCCCAACAGCACCAGCCAGGCGGCTGTACGTTGACAGCAGTCCACGACAGCCCCGGCTAGCATGCGCTCAGCGATTCTCACGGCAGCTTCATCAGGCGTGCGTAATAGAAACCATCCATACCTGTAGCAGCTCCTCCGTCGACATCACCCGGCAGTATCTGTCGACCATGACGCAGCGGCCGCCCCCAAACAACGTCCAGCGTGGCCTCCCGCGCATCGGCATGACGCGCGAGGAACGCCGCGATCTGTGCTTCGTTTTCGCGACGCAACACCGAACAGGTGGCATATAACAACAGACCACCCGGTTCCAGCAAGGGCCACAGGGCTTCCAGCAACTGCGCTTGCGCGGCGGCGAGGGTGTCGATATCGCTCGCTCGACGCAGCGATTTGATATCGGGATGCCGGCGGATCACGCCGCTGGCGGAGCAGGGCGCATCGAGCAGAATGCGCTGAAAGGGCCGACCATCCCACCACTGCGCCGGCTGCGCGGCATCGCCAACCACCGCCTGCGCGGACAAACCCAGGCGTTGCAGATTCTCCGCGATGCGGCGCACGCGCACCGCATCGATATCCACGGCCAGCAACTCGACCTCCGGCGTGCGTTCGAGAATGTGCGCGGTCTTGCCACCGGGAGCGGCACAGGCATCCAACACGCGCATACCCGCCTGCGCCGCCAACAGGGGCGCCGCCAATTGTGCCGCGGCGTCCTGCACCGAGACCGCACCGGCGGCGAAACCCGGCAGCCGTTCCACCGCCACCGGCCGTTCCAGACACACACCGTGTTCGGTCACCGGCAGCACCGCGTGCGCCATCTCCGCCGCATCCAAGGCGGCGCGATAGGCCGGCAGATCGTTGTGTCGCGCGTTGACGCGCAACACGAACGGCGGACGCTGGTTGTTGGCCGTGAGAATGCGTTCCCAATCGTCCGGCCAATCCGCACGCAGCAGGTCAACCAGCCACGCGGGATGGGCATGGCGATCCGCGGGTTGGCAATCCGCAACGGCGTCCAGCTGCGCATGTTGGCGCTGATAGGCGCGTAACACCGCATTGGCCAGCGGCACCGCCCAGCGCTTGCCGGTCGCGCGCACCGCTTCGACAGTGGCATGCACGGCGGCATGCGCCGGTATATCGGTATAGGTGAGCTGATACAGTCCCACCAACAGCAGACTGGCGATATCCTGATCTTTCTGCTTCAACGGCTGTTTCAGCAGTTGCCGCAACAGCGCCTCCAGACGGAATCGCCACCGCAGTACACCGTAACTGAGTTCCTGCACCAAGCCACGGTCCACGGACGCGGCCTGCTCGAGAAACAGTGGGAGGGTCTGACTCAGCGAGCGCCCGTCGTGCAGCACCTGGGTCACGACACCGCCGGCGAGCGCACGGGCATTTGCCGTATCCTGGCTCATGCCGCGACCGCTGCGAGCCGCTCGCCCTGCGGATTCTGGCTGTTGCTGAAATCGGCGGCACTGATGCGTCGACCACCGGGTAACTGCACCTCCAGCAGGCGCAGACTTGCCTGACCACAAGCGACATCCACACCGTCACGGCCCGCGCGCAGCACCGTGCCCGGCTGGCCCTGGCCCGGCACGACAGTGGCGCGCCAGATGCGCAACACCTGTCCGCGGAAACCGCTCTGCGCCACCGGCCACGGATTGAAGGCATGCACTTGACGCAGCAATTCCGCAGCCGGTCGCGTCCAGTACAGCTCGGCCTCGGCCTTGTCGAGTTTGGCGGCATAGGTCGCTAGGCTGTCGTCTTGTGTTTCGGCGCGCAGGTCATCGTGCAACAGCGCCTCCAGGTGCGTGCCCAGCAGATCACCGCCCAAGGCGGCCAAGCGGTCGTGAAGATCGGCGGCGCTATCTTCAGGCGCGATCGGGCAGGTGATTTTGGCCAGCATCGGGCCGGTATCCAGACCCGCTTCCATGCGCATGAGCGTCACGCCGGTCTCCGGGTCGCCAGCGAGAATCGCGCGTTGAATTGGCGCGGCTCCGCGCCAGCGCGGCAGCAATGAGGCATGTACGTTCACACAACCATGGCACGGCAGATCGAGCACCGTTTGCGGCAGAATCAACCCGTACGCCACCACCACCATGAGATCGGGCGCGTAGCTCGCCAGCGCGGCCTGGCTCTCGGCGGTCTTAAGGGTGAGCGGCTGTTCGACAGGGATGCCGTGTTCGAAGGCGAGTTCCTTGACTGGACTGGCGCGCAGTTTGCGGCCGCGTCCGGCGGGGCGGTCCGGCTGGGTATAGACGCCAACGACCGAATGCGGGCTCGCCAGCAGGACACGCAGGGTGGGCACGGCAAATTCCGGCGTGCCGGCGAAGACGATCCTCATGGTGGTGCGCTTTCCTGGCGAAAAACGGGGCTAGAGACCGGATTGTACCCGGCACCCACGGGATTGACAGAGCCGATCGGTGTATTGCGGCGCTTAGAGGGCAGGTTCGCCGTGCTCCGCGACCGGATCGGGATCACCGTGACGCCGCGCCTTCTCCAGCTTTTTGCGAATGCGCTGACGCTTGAGGCCGGACAGGTAATCGACAAACAGTTTGCCGTCGAGGTGGTCGACTTCATGCTGGATACAGACAGCCAACAACCCATCCACATCGAGTTCAAAGCGGTTACCATCGCGGTCCAGCGCCCGCACCTTGATGCGCTCGGCGCGCTGCACTTTCTCGTAAAAGCCGGGCACGGACAGGCAGCCTTCTTCCATCTCCTCCACACCGTCGCGTTGCAGGATTTCCGGGTTGATGAAAGCCAGCGGCTGGTTCTTCTCCTCGCTCACATCCACCACCAACAGGCGCTGGTGAACATTGACCTGGGTCGCGGCCAGCCCGATGCCGGGCGCTTCATACATGGTTTCGAACATGTCGTCGATCAGACGCCGCAGTTGGGCGTCGACGACAGGCACGGGCTTGGCCACGGTACGCAGCCGCGGATCGGGAAAATGCAGAATTTCGAGCTTGGCCATGTGCTGTCGGTCACAAACGCTTTCCATGCGCTCACATATATTGCTAAAGTAGCTTCGATAAAGTAGCGATAATAATGGAATTCAAACTCGACTTTCCACAATTTGTGAGGTGGGGTTTTTGAATTGGACTGCTCAAGGTCGACGCCGTGCGGCGTCACCCGCAACCAAACCTCGCACTAACCGCTGCAAAGGGACGTATATGGCCAACAAATTTCTTGGACTGGTTCTCGCCTCGCTCCTCGCCGCTCCGGCGTTGGCCGACGAAATCGCCCTGAACCCCAATCATCCCGATAGCTATGTCGTCGTCAAGGGCGATACGCTCTGGGATATCTCCGGACGATTCTTGCGCGATCCCTGGTTGTGGCCCGAGGTCTGGCACGTCAATCCGCAGATCGCCAATCCGCATCTGATCTACCCGGGAGATGTCATCACCCTGGTGTATATCGATGGCAAACCGCAGCTGCGCGTCAATCGCGGCCACGCGAATGTGAAGCTGTCGCCGACGGCCCGCGAGGAACGCCTCGACCGCGCCATCCCGACCATCCCCATCGACGCCATCAAACAGTTCCTGACCCAACCTCTGGTGGTCGGTGAGGGTGAGCTGGAGGCCGCGCCGTATGTCGTGGAGAGTGCCGATGAGCATCTGGTGACCGGTGCCGGCGACCGTATTTATGTTCGGGGGATTGCGGACACCACTCAAGGCCGCTATAGCCTGTATAAGCCGGGAGACAAGCTGATCGATCCCGATAGCAAGGAAACACTCGGCATCGAGGCCATCTATCTGGGTGATGCGACGGTGCAAAAGTTCGGTGAACCAGCCACGCTGGCACTGGAACGAACCACCCGTGAGGTGGGAATCGGTGACCGTCTCAAGTCCGTTGACCAAGACGAGATCCATGCCAGCTTCCTGCCGCATCCGCCGGCAGCGGATGTCAGAGGCCGGATCCTCTCCGTGGTCGACGGCGTGAGCCAGATCGGACGCTATCAGATTGTGTCCATTAACCGCGGCACACGGGAAGGCATGGAAGTCGGGCATGTGTTGCGTATCCAGCAAGCAGGGCAGGCAGTTAAGGATAAGGTGACACCCGCACCGAATGATATGATTACGCTGCCGGACGAGGATGCCGGCTTGGTCATGCTGTTCCGCACCTTCGAGAAGGTGAGCTATGGGTTAGTCATGGAGGCGACCCGGCCCATTCATGTTCAAGATTACGTCACCACGCCTTAACGCGTTCATTTGCTGTATACCTCGGCGCGGCGCCCCAACGGGTGCCGCGCCGTTGCGTTTATGAACGACCGCACGCCCGAAATACAGATCCTGCGGGAGTGGCTCGCCGTGCTGAGCGCACCCGGGATCGGACCGGTAAGCTTCACTCGACTGCTGGAACAGATCGCCGATCCCGATCAGCTGTTGGCGGGCGCACTGGGCTGCGCCGAGTTACCCGTGGCGACCCGCGCCTATCTGCGCGCCGCGGATTGGTCGGTCATCGAGCAGGACCTGATCTGGGCCGAACAGAACAGTAACCACATCCTGCGTCTGAACTCGGCGGACTATCCGTCCCTGTTGCGGGAAATCCCGGGGCCACCGCCGTTGCTGTATGTCCACGGCCATGTCGAGGCACTGCATACACCGCAACTGGCCATGGTCGGCAGTCGCAATCCCAGTGCCGGCGGACAAGAGACCGCACGCGCGTTCGCCGCGCACTTGGCCGGGGTTGGCCTAACCATCACCAGCGGTCTGGCGCTGGGTATCGACGCCGCCAGTCATGCCGGTGCCCTGGACAGCAACGGCACAACCATCGCCGTCATGGGTACCGGGCTGGATCGGGTCTATCCTGCGCGCCACCGCGACTTGGCGCATGACATCGTCAGTCGGGGCGGCGCACTGGTTGCGGAATTCCCCATCGGTACGGGTCCGCGTCCGGAAAACTTCCCGCGCCGGAATCGCATCATCAGTGGCCTGAGCCTGGGTACCCTGGTGGTCGAGGCGGCGCCCCGGTCCGGCTCCTTGACCACCGCCCGGCACGCCGTGGAGCAAGGCCGCGAGGTATTCGCCATCCCCGGTTCGATCCATAACCCGTTGGCGCGTGGCTGCCATGCATTGATCCGCCAAGGCGCCAAGTTGGTCGAAACCGCAGAGGACATTCTGGAAGAGCTTGGGATGTTCGCCGAGAGCCGCCCCTGTACCTCGCCACCCTGGCCAGCCGCCCCCGACACACTCACCCAAGACCAGACACAACTACTTGATTACATGGGCTTCGATACCGTTTCTATCGACCAGTTGGTGGCCCGCAGTGGATTGACGGCTGCAGCGGTTTCCTCCATGCTGCTGATCCTAGAGCTGGATGGCCGGGTCATTTCCCAGGCCGGCGGACGTTACGTCCGCAACGAAACGCGGGGTTGAAATGAAAGAAAGCGTGTTGGACGTGCTTATGTATCTCTTTGAAAACTATTATATGGACGAGGAGATCGAGGGCCGCCCCGACCGTGAATCCCTGCAGGTGGAACTGCTGGAGGCCGGCTTCCCGCCCAGCGAAGTCAACAAGGCCTTCGATTGGCTGGACGGCTTGGCCTCGCAGCGCGAGACCGGACTGCCCATCCACCCGGCCGCCCACAGCATCCGTCTGTACACCGATCGGGAAATGGAATTTCTGGATCTGGAATGCCGCGGTTTCCTGATGTTCCTGGAACAGATGGGCATCCTGACCCCGACCAGCCGGGAATTGATCATCGATCGGGTCCTGGCCCTGGATGCGAACGACGTGGATATCGAACAGCTCAAATGGGTCGTATTGATGGTGCTGTTCAACGAACCCGGCCAAGAAGCCGCGTATGCCTGGATGGAGGATCTCGTGTACGACAACGTCGCTGGCACCTTGCATTAATCTCCGCGTCGGCACCGCGCCGCGCGCCCCGATTACCCCGAATAACGACGATGCATGCAAACGTGACTTAAATGTCGCTGCTGCATCACGCAACCCACGCCGAGCCCATGAGCAAACATCTGGTCATTGTCGAATCCCCTGCCAAGGCCAAGACCATCAAGAAATACCTGGGCAAGGATTTCGAGGTGATGGCCTCCTATGGCCATGTGCGCGATCTGATCCCCAAAGGTGGGGCGGTCGATCCCGAACACGACTTCGCCATGAAGTACGAACTGATCGACAAGAACGCCAAACATGTCGACAGTATCGTCAAGGCCATGAAGGCCGCGGATACCCTCTACCTGGCGACCGATCCGGACCGCGAAGGCGAGGCCATCTCCTGGCATCTCTACGAGATTCTGCAACAGAAGAAACTGCTCAAGGATAAACCCGTGCATCGCGTGGTGTTCCACGAGATCACCAAGCGCGCCATCAACGAAGCCGTCGAACACCCGCGTGCGCTGTCCATGGATCTGGTCAATGCGCAACAAGCGCGCCGCGCGCTGGATTACCTGGTCGGTTTCAACCTGTCGCCGCTGTTGTGGAAGAAAGTGCGCCGCGGCCTTTCGGCGGGCCGCGTGCAAAGCCCGGCGCTGCGCATGATCGTCGAGCGCGAGGAGGAAATCGAGGCCTTCAAACCGCGCGAATACTGGACGATCGAAGCCGATCTGAACAAAGACGATCAGGACTTTGTCGCCAAACTCAGCGAATTGCATGGCAAGAAACTCACCCAGTTTGCCATCGTCAAGGAAGACAAGGCCCGCGATGTCGAACACGAACTCGTTCAAGCCGCCGGCGGGCAACTCATCGTCGCCAGCGTTGAAAAGAAGCAGCGCAAGCGCAACCCATCAGCACCCTTCACGACGTCGACCTTGCAGCAGGAAGCCTCGCGCAAGCTGGGCTTTTCCGCCAATCGCACCATGCGCGTCGCGCAACAGCTATATGAAGGTATCGACGTCGGCAGCGGCGCGGTCGGTCTCATCACCTACATGCGTACCGATTCGGTGAATCTCGCCAACGAGGCCGTGGAGGAAATCCGCGCGCTGATCGCCGCACGCTATGGTAAGGACAATCTGCCGGATGCGCCGCGCGCGTATAAGACCAAGGCCAAAAACGCCCAGGAGGCGCACGAAGCCATCCGTCCCACTGTCGCTGAGCAAGCGCCCGAAGCCATCAAGGATTTTCTCACCGCAGATCAGTTCAAACTGTATGACCTGATCTGGAAACGCACCATCGCCTGCCAGATGGTCCACGCCACCATCGACACCGTCGGCGTGGATTTTCAGTGCGGCGCGGGCAACCTGTTGCGCGCGACCGGTTCGACCATCGCCCACGCAGGCTTCATGGCCGTGTATCAGGAAAGCCTGGACGACAGCAAGGGCGAGGGTGACGAATCGCTGCTGCCGCCGCTGAAGAAAGGCGACATCGTCAAACTGCACAAGATCCGTCCCGAACAGCACTTCACCGAACCGCCGCCGCGCTATACCGAAGCAAGTCTGGTGAAGACCCTGGAAGAACACGGCATCGGCCGGCCGTCGACCTACGCGAGTATTATCTCCACGCTGCTCGCGCGCGAATACGTTACGTTGGAGAAGCGCCGCTTCCAGCCGACCGATGTCGGCCGCGTGGTCAGCAAATTCCTCACCCAGCATTTCACCCAGTATGTCGACTACACCTTTACCGCCAGTCTCGAAGACGATCTCGACGAGGTGGCGCGCGGTGAACGCGAGTGGATTCCGTTGATGAAGAGTTTCTGGGGACCCTTCCATCAGCTCGTCAACGACAAGGAATCCAGCGTCTCGCGCAAGGACGTTACCACCGAGGCGATGGAGGAGGCGTGTCCGAAGTGCGGCAAACCCCTCAACATCCGCCTGGGACGGCGCGGCCGCTTCGTCGGTTGCACCGGCTACCCGGAATGCGATTACACGCGCAACCTGGATGACGAGCAAGGCAGCAGCAACGAGCCGGAGAAGGTGCCCGATCGCAAGTGCCCCGAGTGTGGCTCCGATCTGCTGATCCGTCAGGGCCGTTACGGCAAGTTCATCGGCTGCAGCAGCTATCCCAACTGCAAGCACATCGAGTCGCTGGAGCAACCCGCCGACACCGGCGTGACCTGCCCGGAATGCAAGAAAGGGACAATGCTCAAGCGCAAATCACGCGCCGGTAAAATCTTCTTTTCGTGTTCGACCTATCCGGAGTGCAAATATGCCGTATGGAACGAACCCATCAACGAACCCTGCCCGAGTTGCGGCTGGCCGATCCTCACGCTGAAAACCACCAAGCGCCGCGGCACGGAAAAAACCTGCCCGCAGAGCGAGTGCCAGTTCAGCGAACCGTATGAATCGGCCGGCGGCGAAGACTGAAGCGCTGCCCCAGCCCTGGCAATTACGCCAGGCCACGCGCCTGCTGCACGCCGGCGCGATCATTGCCTATCCGACCGAAGCGGTCTACGGCCTCGGCTGCGACCCACTCAACGCGCACGCGGTGCTGCGTCTGCTCGCGCTCAAACGTCGGCCGGTCGAGGCCGGCCTGATCCTCATCGCTGCCGACTTCACCCAACTCGAACCGTTCCTCGAACCTCTGTCCGTTTCGCTACGTCGGCAGGTCTTTGCCGCTTGGCCGGGTCCGATCACCTGGCTGTTGCCGGCCCGACCGGAGGTACCGATCTGGCTGCGCGGTCATCACGACAGCTTGGCGGTGCGTGTCACTGCGCATGCCGGTTGCGCCGCACTGTGCCGCGCCTACGGCGGTCCGTTGGTCTCCACCAGCGCCAATCCACGCGGCCGCGTACCGGCACGCACGCCGTTGCAGGTACGCCGCTATTTCGGCGCCGCCATTGATTACCGCCTGCCGGGCCCGCTGGGCGCCCGGCTCCGCCCCAGTGAAATCCGCGATGCCCGCACCGGCAAAGTCCTGCGGAACGGGTAATTCATCACGGTTCCTGGCATAAGTCCTGCAGTGATCGCGCTGTGTGCCGTTAACGCCGGCATACCGACGTTTGCCTAATCACCAACAATAGCGCCATACACGGTCCGCGGGGGCTGCACCGTGCTGGCGGGAGCAAGACGAATCATGGAATACCGCGAGACCGCCGATCAGGCCGCCGAATATATC
>JACRMO010000252.1 GCA_016214925.1 Gammaproteobacteria bacterium | reverse complement strand
TCGTGGAACAGCGTGATGACTTCGTCGTGGGTGAACAACGCGGGATCGTCGCCGATGGGTGGTGAGAAATTGCAGGTGAGGTAGGCCACCGGTGTCTGTACGCCGCCGACGGTCATGCGCCGCGCGATGCAGTCGTCCATCCAGGCGCCGCCGCGCTTGTGCGGGCGTGCGTAAAGATCGAGATAGAAACGCCCGCGCAACTGCCCTGAGGCATCGTGGATTGCATAGAAATGCACGTCGGGATGCCAGGTGTCGATGCCCTGCATTGCACTGATCTGCACGCCATAGAGTCGATTGACGACGGCGAACATACCTGCGACGACACGCGTCTCGGGAAAATACGGTTTCAGTTCTTCCTGCGAGATAGCGTATTTGTGCTGGCGGAGTTTTTCCGAGTAATACGGGATGTCCCAGGATTCGAGTTCTTGCACGTCGTGCTGCTCGCGGGCGAAGCTGCGCACTTCGTCGAGGTCGGCGCGCGCGCCGGGCAGCGAGCGCTCGGCGAGATCGGTGAGGAATTGCATCACCTGATCGGTGCTCTGCGCCATCTTGGTTTCGATGGAACGCTCGGCATAGTTGTTGAAGCCGAGCAGCTGCGCGGTCTCATGACGCAGGGCCAGAATCTGTTCCATAATCGGGCCGTTGTCCCATTGGCCGGCATGGGGGCCTTCGTCGGAGGCGCGGGTCACATAGGCGGTATACAGTTCGCGGCGCAGCACACGGTCGTCGGCATACGTCAGTACTGGGCCATACGACGGATATTCGAGATTGAACAGCCAGCCGTCCAGTTTTTCGCGTTCGGCGGTTTGTTTGGCGAGTGCAATCGCGCTCTCTGGCATGCCGTTCAGACGCGCGCGGTCGGTGATCTGCAGTCGCCAGGCGTTGGTGGCGTCGAGCAGGTTCTCTTCGTACTTGGCCTGCAGCGAGGACAGTTCCTGCATCACCGCTTTGTAGCGTTCGCGCTGTGCCGGCGCGAGGGCGATGCCGGACAGGCGGAAGTCGCGCAGATTGTTGTCGACGATCTTGCGCTGCGCGGTGTCGAGCCGCGCATACTCGGGGCCGTCGGCGATCTGCTTATAGGCCTGATACAGCGCCTCGTTCTGGCCCATCTCGGTGCCGTATTCGGACAACTTCGGCAGGCAAGCGTTGTAGGCCGCGCGCAGCGTTTCGGAGTTCACCACGGAATTCATGTGGCCGACGGGCGACCAGGCGCGCGACAGCTTATCCTCGACGTCTTCGATGGGCTGAACCAGGTTCGTCCAGGTGTAGGTCGAGTTTTCGGCGAGCACGTGTACGACGGTCGCGCGGCATTCGGCGAGTAGTGCGTCGAGTGCCGGCTCGACGTGTTCGGGTTTGATCTGGGAAAACGGCGGCAGGCCGGTCAGGCCGAGCAGCGGGTTGTCGCTCATGGAAATCCTCGCAGAATCATTCGGCGTATGTGCCGAGGGCGGTCCGGCCGTACTCTAGCATGTGCTCGCGAGGCCGACCAAAGTCCGGTCGCGGCGTCGGGAAATGTCTGCGGACGCGCCGACGCGGGCTGTTAGAATGCGGTCGCAATGGGTTGCCAAACGCTATTCGCCGCGCCGCACGCCCCGGCGACAGGACGCCGTGAATACATGCCCCAGGGCACCTTCTCGACCGCTTTGCGGTCTCACCTTGTCCCTGTAGGCTTGACGGCCGCATCCCGCGGCCGACACCTGTCACCGGGGCGTGCGGCGCGGTGAATGCAGACCTTGGTAAGGAGCATGCATGACCAAGCATTACGATCTCATCGCCATCGGCGCGGGCAGCGGTGGCTTGTCGGTGGCCGAGCGCGCCGCGCGTTACGGTGCCAAGTGCGCGGTGATCGAGCGCGGTCCGCTGGGCGGTACCTGTGTGAACGTGGGCTGCGTACCCAAGAAGGTGATGTGGTTCGGTGCTGGGTTGGCACAGGCCTTGGAGGATGCCGCTGGCTATGGCTTCAGTCTCAGCGCACACAGCTTTGATTGGGCGGCGCTCAAGCAGGCGCGCGACCGCTATGTGCACAACATCAACGATTGGTACCACACCTATCTGGCCGACTCGGCCATCGACGAAATCGTGGGTACGGCGCGCTTTGTGGATGCGCGTACCGTCGAGGTCGCGGGCGCGCGCTACACCGCCGATCGCATCGTCATTGCCGTGGGCGGTTATCCCACCGTGCCGGACCTGCCCGGCGCGGAGCTTGGCATTACCTCGGACGGCTTCTTTGAATTGACGGAACTGCCACGGCGCGTGGCCGTCGTCGGTTCCGGCTATATTGCGGTCGAACTGGCCGGCGTGCTCAAGGCGCTCGGCACCGATGTCACCCTGCTGTTGCGGCGCGAAACTCTGCTGCGTGGCTTCGATGCCATGCTGCGCGAGAGCCTAATGGAGGAGATGCTCAACGCCGGTGTGAATATCCTCGCCGGTACTCAGGTCGCGGCCGTATCCCGGCAGAGTGACGGCACGCTTGGCATCGAATGCGGCAACGGCCCGCGCTTGGACGGTTTCGATCAACTGATCTGGGCGATCGGCCGCACGCCGGCGACGGCCGGGCTGAATCTGGCCGCCGCCGGCGTCGAGACCGACGCGGCTGATTTTATTCCCAGCAATGTCTATGAGGAAACCAACGTCCCGGGGATCTATGCGCTGGGCGACGTGAACGGTAAGGTCGCGCTCACGCCAGTGGCGATCGCCGCCGCGCGCCGGCTGGCCGACCGGCTGTTCGGCGGCATGGCCGACCGACACTTATCCTATGAATGCATCCCGACCGTGGTGTTCAGCCACCCGTCCATCGGCACGGTCGGCCTGACCGAGGAGCAGGCGCGGGAGCGTCATGGCGATGCGGTGAAGATTTACAGCACCCGCTTCACGCC
>JACRMO010000251.1 GCA_016214925.1 Gammaproteobacteria bacterium | reverse complement strand
GTCGCGGAGAATTTCCGCGCGCTGTTCGAAAACTATAAATTCCATTACGAAGGCAAAAATTTCAACGTTACCTCCAGCATCGGCGCGTCGCTGATCGACACTGGTGTGGTGTCGGCCGACGAGGCCATGTCGCACGCGGATCTGGCCTGCAACATGGCCAAGGCCCAGGGCCGCAACCGCGTGCATCTCTATAACCCCGATGACCGCGACAAGGCCGGTATGGCCGAGGACATGGGCTGGGCGGCGCGCGTGCGTGAAATGCTCGAACATGACCGCTTCCAATTGGTCTACCAGCCGATCATGTCACTGAGCACCGGCGACGTGCAGGATTACGAAGTGCTGGTGCGCATGGTCTGCACCGACGGCGAGATCATATTGCCGGGCGGCTTCATGCCGGCGGCGGAGCGTTTTGGGTTGATTCATAATGTCGACCGTTGGATCGTGGCGCGCGCCATCCATCAGCTCGCCACTCTGCGCGAAAACGGCAGTCAAGTGCGCTTCTCGATCAATCTGTCCGGCAAGGCCTTCGAGGACAGCATTCTGCTGCCGACCATTCAACGCCTGCTCAAAGAGACCAACCTGGATCCGGCGCTACTGACCTTCGAGATCACCGAGACCGCGGCGATTGCCAACCTGAGCGCCGCCACCCGATTCATCGGCGCGCTCAAAGACATCGGTTGTCAGTTCGCGCTCGATGACTTCGGCTCCGGCTTCAGTTCCTTTACCTATCTGAAGCATCTGCCGGTCGACAAGTTGAAGATCGACGGTTCCTTCGTGCAAAGCATGGCGCAGACGCCGGTTGATCAAGCCATGGTGCAGTCGATGAATCAGGTCGCGCATGCGCTTGGCAAACAGACCATCGCCGAATACGTCGAAAGCGCCGAGACGCTGCAATTGCTCAAGGAATACGGCGTCGACTTCGCACAAGGCAATTTCATCGGCAAGCCGCGCGATGCGCTGATGAATCTGGCGCCGAATGTGGCGACGTTGACGCGTAGCTCGGCGGATAACCTCATTACCTTGAAGGTCGAGCCCCTCAAGACTGAACCAAGATTGCGCGGCGAGTCTTAAACCTTACACCGTCTCCAGATTCGCATACGCCAGCACCAGCCACTTGGCGCCGGTGTTCATGAAGTTCACCTGCACGCGCGCGTGCGAGCCCTGGCCTTCGTAGTTCAACACCACACCCTCGCCGAACTTGCCGTGACGCACGCGCTGACCGAGTTGCAGTGCATGTGCCGGCTCCGCACTCGCGGGCGCCGCCCAGCCGCGCGGTTCGGCGCTGTATAGCGGTCGCGACACCTGTACTTGTGGGCGCACCTCCTCGATCAGGTGCTTGGGGATTTCGCGCAGGAAGCGTGAAGGCAGCGCATAGGATTCCGTGCCGTGCAGGCGTCTGCGTTCGGCGCAGCTCACCACCAGTTCGCGGCGCGCGCGGGTGATGCCGACGTAACACAGACGGCGTTCTTCCTCCAGGCGGCCGGGCTCCTCGATCGACATCTGGTGCGGGAACAGACCTTCTTCGAGGCCAACCAGAAACACCAGCGGAAACTCCAGGCCCTTGGCTGAGTGCAGTGTCATCAGCTGCACGCAATCTTCCCAAATATTCGCCTGACCTTCGCCGGCTTCCAGCGCCGCATGGGTGAGGAACGCCGACAACGGGTCCATCTCGACCTCGCTGTCGTTCTCCGCGGGCTCATACTGGCGCGCGGCGTTGACCAGTTCCTCCAGGTTCTCGATGCGCGCCTGTCCGCGTTCGCCCTTTTCTTTTTTGTAGTGTTCGATTAGCCCGCCGGCTTGGACCGCCTGCTCGACTTGCTCATGCAATTCCACGCCCTTCAAACCGCCGGCGAGTGCTTCGATGAGTTTGATGAATTCCACGAGCGCGCCGGCCGCGCGCGCCGGCAGCGCCTTTTCATCGACGACGCGCTGCGCGGCTTCGCTCAAGGGAATCGCGAACTGTTTGGCGTATTCGCGTACCGTCGCGACGGTGCGCTCGCCGATGCCGCGCGGCGGCTGGTTGACGATGCGCTCGAACGAGGCATCGTCATTGCGGTTCGCGGCTAGGCGCAGATAACCCAGCGCGTCCTTGATTTCCGCGCGTTCGAAGAAGCGCAGGCCGCCGTAGACGCGGTAGGGAATGCCGCGTTGCATGAATTGTTCTTCGAAGATGCGCGACTGCGCGTTGGAGCGATACAGAATCGCGCACTCGGAACGCGCATGACCGCGTTCCATATGCTGCGCGATGCGATCGACCACAAAGCGCGCCTCGTCATATTCGTTATAGGCCGTGTACAGCTGGATCGGCGTGCCGCCCTCGCCCTCGGTCCACAGGTTCTTGCCCATGCGCCCCTGGTTGTTGGCGATCAGTGCATTGGCTGCTTCAAGAATGGTCGCGGTTGAGCGGTAGTTCTGTTCCAGGCGCTGCACGAAGGTGCCGGGGAAATCCTCGGAGAAACGCTGGAGGTTTTCGATGCGCGCGCCGCGCCAGCCGTAGATTGACTGATCGTCATCGCCGACGGCGAACAACCGGCCGTGGTTGCCGGCCAACAAGCGCAGCCAGGCATATTGAATGCTGTTGGTATCCTGGAACTCATCGACCAGCACATGCTGGAAACGTTGCTGGTAATGACGCAACAGGTCGGGATTTTTCAGCCACAACTCGTGCGCACGCAGCAGAATCTCAGCGAAGTCCACCAGACCGGTGCGCTGACACACCTCTTCATAGGCCTCATAGACGCGGATCTGCTGTTTCAGATACGGATCGTTGTAATGCTCGATGTGCTGCGGGCGCTGACCTTCTTCTTTCTTGCCGTTGATGAACCACTGCATTTGTTTGGGCGGCCAGCGTGTCTCGTCCAGTTCCATGCTCTTAAGTACGCGC
>JACRMO010000250.1:1808-3707 GCA_016214925.1 Gammaproteobacteria bacterium | reverse complement strand
TTGTGCAGCGACGTGCGCAACGGTGCCAGGCGGCGGTCGATCTTCGCGGCAATGCAGGTGTTGCCGACGTCGGTGTGCACGGCATAGGCAAAGTCCACGGCGGTGGCGCCGCGCGGCAGCTCCATGATCTTGCCGCGCGGGGTGAATACATACACCTCGTCGGGAAACAGGTCGATCTTGACGTTCTCCAGAAACTCCAGCGAATTGCCGGCGTTCTTCTGCATTTCCAGCAGCTCGCGCAACCACTCGCGGGCACGCGCATGGGTGCCGCCGGTGCCGTCATCACCGCTCTTGTACAGCCAGTGCGCGGCGATGCCCGACTCGGCGACGCGATCCATGGCATCGGTGCGAACCTGCACCTCGATGGGCACGCCGTAAGGTCCGAACAACACCGTGTGCAACGACTGATAACCGTTGGACTTGGGAATGGCGATGTAATCCTTGAAACGTCCCGGCACCGGCTTGTACAGGCTGTGCACCACGCCGAGCACGCGATAACAGGTATCGACATTCTCGACCACGACGCGAAACGCATAGACATCGAACACGTCATTGAACGACAGACGCTTGCCGCGCATCTTTTGATACAGACTGAGCAGGTGTTTCTCGCGGCTGTGCACGTGCCCGGGGATGCCATCGTGCTCGAGGCGCTGTTTAATCGCCGCCTCGATCTTGCTGAGGATCTCCTTGCGATTGCCGCGCGCGCGTTTCACCGCCTCGGCAAGGATGCGCGAGCGCATCGGGTAATACGCGGCGAAACCCAGATCCTCGAGTTCCAGGCGCACATTGTTCATGCCCAGACGGTTGGCGATGGGCGCGTAGATATCGAGGGTTTCGCGGGCGATGCGCCGCCGCTTGGCGGGTGGCATCACGCCCAGCGTGCGCATATTGTGCAGCCGGTCGGCGAGCTTGATGAGGATGACGCGGATATCGCGCACCATCGCCAGCATCATCTTGCGGAAATTTTCCGCCTGCGCCTCGGCCTGGCTCTCGAAGGTGATCTGGGTAAGTTTGCTGACGCCGTCGACCAGCTCGGCGACCTCTTCGCCGAAGTCCTTGGCGACCTGTTCCTTGGCGGTGCCGGTATCCTCGATGACGTCGTGCAGGATGGCGGCGATGATGCTTTTGTAGTCCATGCGCATGTCCGCGAGGATCTGCGCCACCGCCAGGGGATGATAAATATAAGGTTCGCCGGACACGCGTTGCTGGCCCTCGTGGGCCTCGGCGCTGAACAGATAGGCACGATAGACCTCGCGGACTTGATCGGTATCCAGATAGCTTTCGAGCTGACGGCACAGATCGCTGATCAGCAAGCGCGGCTCGCTGTCGGGTATCGCAATCTGTTCAGGAATGACCGCCATCGGTTTCGCCCCGGCACGCCCGCCGTCCGGACACGACTGCCGGCGGCCAATGCATCGCATCAACCAGGATCATAGGGCAAGAGGAAGGTCAACGTAAGCCGAAGACCCCCAAGTCACAGGGGGCATGGGCTGCTGAGGAGATGCGGAGGCCGATCAGACCTCGTCGTCGTCGGCCGGTGCAGCCGCGGCGGGACCGCCAAGGTCGGCTTCATCAGCGTCCGGACCGATCAGTTCGCCGTCGGCGACATCCGCGAACAGCGCCTTGGCGCGAGCCACGGCGTCCGGGGCCTCTTCGATGGGCTCGTCGACCACATTGAGGATGTCCGGTCCGACCAGCTTCTCGGCGATCTCGCGCAAGGCCAGCACGGTGGGCTTGTCGTTTTCCCAGGCGAGGCTGGTCGCGGCGCCGTTTGCCAATTGGCGGGCACGCTTGGAGGCCACCAGCACCAACTCGAAACGGTTGGCGACGTTTTCCAGACAATCTTCTACGGTGATGCGTGCCATGGTCCTGACCTTATTTACCGGGTAAAGCGGGACG
>JACRMO010000250.1:0-1787 GCA_016214925.1 Gammaproteobacteria bacterium | reverse complement strand
GGTAAAGCGGGACGGGGAGTCTACCCAATTCAGTCGCCCGATGCCAGACAGTTGGCCAGCAGACTGGCCAACAGATCGGCATGGCGCTGGGCCTGCACGGGCTGGCGCAGGCGCTGGGCGCGCACGATGGCCATCAATTCATCCAGCGCCGATGGGAAATCGTCGTTGATAATCAAGTAGTCGTACTCGCCATAATGGGTACTCTCGCTGACCGCGCCGCGCATGCGCTTGGCGATGATCTCGTCGGAATCCTGGCCGCGACCGCGCAGGCGGGATTCCAACGCCGCCCGCGACGGCGGCAGGATAAAGATGCTCACCACCCCCGGCCAGGCCGCGCGGATCTGCCGTGCGCCCTGCCAATCGATGTCCAGAAACACGTCCTGACCGGCCGCCAACTGCGCCTCGACCGAGGCACGTGCCGTGCCGTAGTAGTTCTCGAATACCTTCGCGTATTCCAGAAAGGCGCCCGCCGCGATCTCCGCCTCGAAGGTCGGTACATCGACGAAGTGATAGTCGATCCCGTCCTGCTCGCCCGGACGCATCGCGCGGGTGGTGTGCGACACCGAAAACGCGATCATGCCCAGGCGTTCCATCATGGCCCGCACCAGACTGGTCTTGCCGGCCCCGGAGGGGGCGGAAACGATGAAGAGGTTGGCTTGCATGTTTTGGGACCCTTTATTCGACGTTCTGCACCTGTTCGCGCATCTGCTCGATCAGCACTTTGAGTTCGACCGAGACCTTGGTGGTCTCGCTGTCGGCGGATTTGGAACCGAGCGTGTTGGCCTCGCGGTTGAATTCCTGCATCAGGAAATCCAGGCGGCGACCGACCGGTTCGGCGAGTTTGAAGACGCGGCGGACTTCGGCGATGTGGCCGGTGAGGCGGTCAAGCTCTTCGTCGACATCCATCTTCTGCGCGAGATAGGCGAGTTCCTGTTCCAGCCGGTCGGGATCGGGATTGGCGGTGAGTTCGGCGACGCGCAGGCGCAGTTTGTCGCGGATGCGCGCGAGGACTTCCGGCAGACGCGCGCGGGCGCTGGCGACCAGCGGTTCCATGGCGTCCAGACGCGTGCGCAGAATCTCGTCGATCTGCGCACCCTCGCGATCGCGGGTCGCGACCAGTTCGTTGAGCGCCTGATCGAACAAGGCCAGCGCGGCCTCGGCCAACGGCGCCGGGTCAGCGGCTTCTTCCAGGATCACACCAGGCCAGCGCAGCAGATCCAGCGGGTTGATCGGCGCGTCATAGGGCAATTGGCCGCGGATCTGTTCGCAGGCCGCCAGCGTCTGTTCGAGCGTCTGGGCATTGAGTGCCAGCGCCGCGCGGCGTTGGGTCGGTTTATAGCGCAGATTGCAGTCGAGCTTGCCGCGTCCCAGGCGGCGCGCGGCGCGTTCGCGCACGGCGGTTTCCAAGGAGCGCAATTCGTCCGGCAGGCGCAGGCTCACTTCCAGATAGCGGTGATTGACCGAACGCAATTCCCAGGTCAGCACACCCCAGTCGCCCTCGCGTTCCTGGCGCGCGAACGCCGTCATGCTGCGGATCATGTAGAACTCCGTTACCGGTGTTGGATCGGTGGTGGATGGTTGTGGAGGTCGGCGCCTCAAGTCCCCCGGCGGCGGTGCCGATGGGTGGGCTAATGGTACGGCTTCCGGCACCTGTTAGGAACCTGGGCGGAACCGCCACCGGATGCACACCCACAATTAAATTCCGTAGCAATCCGACACCTGGACGCAATGAAGCAACGCCCACCCTCGCTACCGACCGATACCCGCCTGGACCGTTACCGCATCGA